>USJO01000054.1 GCA_900555075.1 uncultured Clostridium sp. | reverse complement strand
ATTTGGGACATTTTCCTAAAATAAACAATAGGATTTTATCATAAAATAATTATAAAAAACAAAAAAAAATTTATAATTTCAAAAAAAATCCTTGAAACGCTTGACTTTTTAAATAAAATATGGTAAATTATATAAGCTATGTTCTATAAATTGGGGCATAGCTTAAAAAACGCATCGTTAAAACCCAAAAATAAAGTCGGAGGTGGAGTTAATGGCTGCAAAGGGACCAAGAGAAAATATAACATTAGAATGTACAGAATGTAAAAGAAGAAATTATATGACAAGCAAGAATAAAAGAAACAATACAGAAAGATTAGAGGTTGAAAAATATTGCAAATTCTGCAAAAAAAGAACAACACACAAAGAAACAAAATAAGGCAATAAGCTGTTTTAAGGAGGAAATAAAATGGCTAATGAAAAAGAAACTAAGAATAAAAAAGAAACAAAAAACAAAAAAAGTTTTTTCAAAGATTTCAAAGCAGAATTAAAGAAGGTTATTTGGCCAACACCAAAACAACTTGCAAATAATACGATTGCAGTTGTTGTTATAGTAATAATTACAGCGACTATAGTATTTGTATTAGACGTAGTATTTGATTTGTTTAGCAAATATGGAATAAATAATTTGAAATCACATATTAGGGGTTATAATACAGTTCAAGTTCAAGATGAACATAATCACGGGCAAGAGCACGAAGATGAAAACAAAGTTACAGAGAATGTTGTAAATGACATTATAAATAATACTGTAAGTGAATAATAAAAAGGTTTTATATTACTTTAAAAAGGAGGCTTAAATAAGATGTCTCAAGTAGAAGAAAATCTAGAACCAAGATGGTATGTAGTACATACATACTCAGGATATGAAAATAAAGTTAAAACAGATCTAGAGAAGACTGTAAAAAATAGAGAGCTTGAAGACTATTTCTTTGATATTGTTGTTCCAATGGAGGAACAAATAGAAATCAAAGATGGAAAAAGAAAAGCAAACTTAAAAAAAGTTTTCCCTGGATATGTGCTAATAAAAATGATTGTAACTGAAGAATCTTGGTATATAGTTAGAAATACTAGAGGAGTTACAGGATTTGTTGGTTCAGGAACCGATCCTATACCACTTACAAATGAAGAAATAAGAAGTATGGGATTTGAAACAGCAGTAGTTGAAATTAACTATGATGTAGACGATTCAGTTAAAATTTTAAATGGAGCATTAGCAGGATTTATTGGTACAGTTCAAGAAATAAACAAAGAAAAAGGAAAAGTGAAAGTTCTTGTTTCAATGTTTGGAAGAGAAACACCAGTAGAACTTGAGTTTGCTCAAGTAGAAAAGGTATAAAATATAATTTATAAATTGAAAGGAAGTTTTTAAAATGGCTCAGAAAGAAGTTACTAATATAGTAAAATTACAAATTGAAGCTGGAAAAGCAACACCAGCGCCACCAGTAGGACCAGCTTTAGGTTCAACAGGTATAAACATTATGCAATTTACAAAGGAATTTAATGAAAAAACAGCAAATCAACCAGGTATGATAATTCCAGTTGTTATAACAGTATATTCAGATAAATCATTTACTTTTATAACAAAAGTACCACCAGTTGCTGTATTAATTAAAAAAGCAATTAAATTAGAAAAAGGTTCTGGAAAACCAAACAAAGACAAAGTTGCAACCATTACAAAGGAACAAGTTAAAGATATTGCAAAGCAAAAAATGGAAGACTTAAATGCAGCATCAATAGAAGCTGCTATGAGTATGGTGGCTGGTACAGCTCGTTCTATGGGTGTTACAGTGATTGAATAAATGATATATAGCAAATATATATATAAATTATTGGGAGGAGAAATCCGTTATTACCAAAAGGAGGATATTATGAAGAGAGGTAAGTTATATCAAGAAAGCGAAAAGCTTATTGATAAAACAAAAAATTACAATGCCAAAGAGGCAATTGAGGTATTAACAAATATGCCTAAAAGAAAATTTGATGAAACATTAGAATTACACGTAAAATTGGGTGTGGATTCAAAGCAAGCTGACCAACAAGTTAGAGGAACAGTAGTTCTTCCAAATGGTACAGGAAAAACTCAAAGAGTTTTAGTATTTGCAAAAGGTGATAAAGCAAAAGAAGCTGAAGAAGCTGGAGCAGACTTTGTTGGAGCAGAAGAATTAGTTCCAAAAATTGAAAAAGAAAACTGGTTTGATTATGATGTAATCGTAGCAACACCAGATATGATGGGTGTTATAGGAAGATTAGGTAAAGTATTAGGACCTAAAGGATTAATGCCAAACCCAAAATCTGGAACAGTTACAATGGA
>USJO01000053.1 GCA_900555075.1 uncultured Clostridium sp. | reverse complement strand
TTTCAATAAGTTATGATATTATACATGTACAGACTAAAAAGGAGGATTTTTATGAAAAAGAATTTAATTTATATAATTACAGGAGTAATCCTAGTTGTTGCAATTATTGCAGGAATTGCATTTGGAATGAAAAACAAAAATTCTAAAGGTCTAAAACTAGAAACAGTAGAAGAAATGAAAGCAATGTTTAAAAAGATTTATAGTGACTTAGGAAATACTTTACCATCACTTGAAACTAATGAAATTGATATAAATGATGCAAATCTTGTTACAACATATACAGGGTTAAAATCAAATAAAGATATAGAAGCAGTAGTAGTATCAGAACCATTGATGAATGCCCAAGCCTACTCAGCAGTAGCTGTAAAGGTAAAAGATGGAGCAGATATTGAAACAATAAAAAAAGAAATGTTGGATAACATAGACACAAATAAATGGATTTGCGTTTCTGCAGAAAAAGTATATGCTACAAATAGTGGAAATATAATATTCCTAGTAATGTCAGATGAAGAGTGGGCAAAACCAGTATATGAGAATTTTAAGAAATATGCAAATAACGAAACAGGAAAAGAATTAGAAAGAACAGAAGACTTTGGTGATGTGGAATTACCACCAGAAATGACAGTTATTCAATAACAATAAAAGCTCCCAAAGCTTGGGAGCTTTTACTTTTGGAGGAGGAAACTATGCTTTTTACTAGTATAAGCTTTTTATACTATTTTTTACCAATAGTATTAATTACATATTTCGTATTACCTAAAAAATTAAGAAATACTGTGCTTTGTGTAGCATCATTAATATTTTATTTTTATGGAGAACCAAAGTACATTATATTAATACTTGCCGAAATACTTATAGCTTACATAGTTGCATTATTAATAAACAAGCACAAAAGTAAATCAATTCTTGTGCTTGGAATAGTTATACATGTAGGCTTACTATGTGTTTTCAAATACACAGATTTCATTGTATCAAACATAAATAGTCTATTCAACACAAACCTTTCACTTCTAAGACTTGCAATTCCAATAGGAATATCGTTTTATACATTTCAAATATTAAGTTATGAAATTGATGTATATAGAGGAAAAGTAAAAGTTCAAAAAAACCTGCTTAAACTTGCAACATATGTAACTCTCTTCCCACAGTTAATTGCAGGACCAATTGTAAGATATGAAACTATTGAAAAAGAATTAGATGAGAGAAAAGAAACTAAAGAAGACTTTGCTTATGGCGTAACACGTTTTACAACGGGTTTAGCTAAAAAAGTATTAATTTCAAACATGCTTGGAGAACTATGCAAAGTTTTTCTAAATGGAACAGAAAAAAGTGTGGCATTTTACTGGATATATGGCATAGCATATACACTTCAAATATATTTTGATTTTTCAGCATATTCAGATATGGCAATAGGACTTGGCAGAATGTTTGGCTTCCATTTCCTAGAAAACTTTAATTATCCATATATATCAAAAAGTATTACAGAATTTTGGAGAAGATGGCATATTTCACTAAGTTCATGGTTTAAAGACTATGTGTATATTCCACTTGGTGGAAATAGAGTAGGAAAAGCAAAGCATATAAGAAATATAGCAGTTGTATGGCTACTTACAGGAATTTGGCATGGAGCAAGTTGGAACTTTGTTATATGGGGTACAATGTTTGGAGTTATCCTCTTAATAGAAAAATTCTTCCTAGGAAAATACTTAGAAAAAGTGCCTAATTTTATAAAAAGATTATATGTGTTATTTATTGTAATGGTAAGCTTTATAATCTTTAATGCAAACAATATGGGAGAGGCAATAACTAACATAGCAGGCTTATTTGGTGCAAACGGAGAAAGCTTTATAAATAAATTTACCATTTATAACCTAAGAAGTTATGCAATAATTTTAATAATTGGAATAATAGGAGCAACACCAATTCCAAAAAACTTTATTCAAAAATCACAACAAAAAACTAAAACAAAAAGAATAATAAACCTACTAGAACCAGTATATGTAGCAGTTTTACTGATAGTAGTTACAGCATATCTAGTAGATAACTCTTACAACCCATTTTTGTATTTTAGATTTTAAAGGAGAATAAAGATGAACGATAAATTAAAGAATATCATTGTAATAGTTACGTTTATTACTATAATATTTGGGATGTTATTCTTAAATATAATAAAAAAAGATGAACAAATATCAATAACAGAAAGGCGTAAACTAGCAACATTTCCAAGCTTTACAGCTGAAGAGTTAATAAAACGGAAACTTTGCAACTAAATTTGATAACTATGCAATGGATAATTTTTACCAAAGAGAAACATT
>USJO01000052.1 GCA_900555075.1 uncultured Clostridium sp. | reverse complement strand
CATTAATAGCATTGATAATAACAATAGTAATATTATTAATATTACTAGCAGTAAGTATAGACTTAGTAATAGATGGTAAAATATTTAATAGTGCTGAAAAAGCAGTAAACGGGACAAATGCAAAGGTAGCGCAAGAACAATCAAGGGTAGATGAATTAATGGGCAAACTAAACCAAATAGAAGGCAAAGTAGATAAAGATAACAACACGATAATGATAACAAAAATAAATGATGGGATTTCATATATTGCAACAGCAGAAGGTGGAATGTCAGAAATGCATAGCGTACTGCAAAGATACAGGGAAGTAGTTGAAAGTTTCTGTAATAATTATTCCGAAGCTGATAAAGCACAAGTTCAGCTAGAGCTACAGCAATTATTACAATACTTTGACAGCATATCAAATGAAACAGTATTTAATAATGAGAAAATACTAGATGGAAGTTTTAACAAAAGTGTAGGTATAAATGAACTCACATTACAGATAGATAACCTAAGTTCATCTGGTTTGGGATTAGATATAACAGCAATAGATACTAATCTAGCCTCAACTGAAGCTGCACTTCAATATCTAGAAATAATTAATGAGGCACTAGATAAGGTTTCAAAAAATATGAGTAAAAGTGGCACAATATCTAACGCTTTGGAAGAATTGTCAGATTATTACACAGAAGAGAATAACATAATAAATTCAAGCACAATTAATATGGATAAAAAAATAGCAAAGGCAGGATTAAATAGTATAAAAGGAATGCTAGAAAGAAATAAAACACATTGTGAGCAATCAATATTAGAAACATTTTCCACTGATGGCAAACAAAGCTTTATGGCTCAAATGGATGCTTTGCTTATAGCAATAGACCATATAGCAAATAATGCAGATTATAATGGACAAAAACTATTAGATGGTACATTTAGCAATATTTCTAGAATAAACACAACAACACTAGGTGGAGGAACAAAATTAAGTACAGATGTATTAACAACCGAAGCAGCAGAAAGTGCAAAAACACAATACCAAAACGCAATAGATATGGTAGAAAGAGAAATTGCAAAACTAGGAGTGTAACAAAAATCTTTGAATAATGGTTACTATTCCCACTTAATTTACTAAATTCTCGCCAATCTTGTAGGAGATTTTATATTTATTCTAAATACAAAACTCCTGCGTTGGGCGAATTTTTTAGTAGTAAGTCTTAAATGGTAACGAATAATGTAAAAACTTTCCAAAAAACTCTTGACAAGCCTTACGAATTTATGATATTATAATAAAGCTCATATTTTTTGCAACAGCAAGAAATATGTAAACTAAAATAGAAATGGTGATTTTTAAAAAGTGAAAAGAGTAATTAGAAGTTAAATAAATTAAATAAAAAGTGTAGAAATAGTTTAAAAAGCTTGATATAGCAATATATTACTACACTTTTTTGTTGTGTTTAGCTTTTAAAATAAAATTGTGCATTTAAAAGCCATTTGTAAGAAATGTTAAGAAAGAGGAATTAAATATAAGTAAAGGTATTAAATCAAAAATGATTTAGGGCAGTAAGTTTTTGAGATAATAATACACTTATATTTGAGAAGGACTTTCGTTAATATATAGAGGTTAGATATTGGAGGTTAGAAATTAGAGAAACCTTTAAGATCTTATCAAACTGCTCAAAAGTATTAAAGAAAGGGTTGATTTATTTTGCTAACAGACATTAATTATGAAAAAACAACAAGAAAAACCTTCGCAAGAATAGGAGACTTTATAGACCTACCAAATCTTATACAAGTACAAAAAGACTCTTATGATTGGTTTGTAAACGAAGGATTAGGCGAAGTATTAAGAGATATTTCACCAATTGAGGACTACACAGGAAATTTAGTTTTAGAATTTTTCGATTATTATATGGAAAAAGAAACTAAATATTCATTAGAAGAAGCTAAAGAAAGAGACGCTACATATTCAACAAGACTACATGTTAAAGTAAGGTTAATAAACCGTGAAACTGGAGAAATTAAGGAACAAGAAATCTATTTAGGAGATTTTCCTCTAATGACAGATAGCGGAACATTTGTAATTAATGGAGCAGAAAGGGTCGTAGTAAGCCAATTAGTAAGGTCACCAGGATGCTATTATGAATCAGACTATGATAAAACAGGAAAAAAGTTGTACAAGGCTACGGTTATGCCAATTAGAGGAGCATGGCTTGAATATGAAACAGATGGAAATGATGTGTTTTATGTAAGAATAGATAGAACAAGAAAATTACCAGTAACAACACTTCTAAGAGCAATAGGACTAGTTACAGATGAGCAAATAACAGCTTTATTTGGGGATGAAGAGAAAATTTTAGCAACAATTGCAAAAGACACAACCAAGACAAACGAAGAAGCTCTTATTGAAATTTACAAAAAACTAAGACCAGGAGAGCTTCCAACAGTTGATGCTGCTAGAAACTTATTCAATAACCTATTCTTTGATTCAAGAAGATATGATTTATCAAAAGTAGGAAGATATAAATACAATAAAAAATTAGACTTGAGTTCAAGAATAACAAACGAAGTAGCTTTTGATGATATTCTAAACACAGAGACAGGAGAAGTAATAGTTGAAAAAGATACTATTATATCAAAAGAAAAAGCAGAAGAAATTCAAAATGCAGGAATAAACATTGTTGACCTTAAAGTAGACGACAAAAAAGTAAGAGTTATAGGAAATGGAACAGTAGAATTAAAAGCATATGTAGATAGTGACAAGATAAAAATTAAAGAAAAAGTAAACTATGCTGTTTTAAAAAATATACTTGAAACAACAAATAAAAAAGACTTAGTAAAAGTCATAGAAGAAAGAAAAGAAGAATTAGTACCAAAAAATATTGTAACAGAAGATATGATAGCTTCAATTAACTACCTATTAAATTTACAACACGGACTAGGAAATATTGATGATATAGACCACTTAGGAAATAGGCGTATAAGAGGTGTAGGTGAACTTTTACAAAATCAATTTAGAATTGGTTTAACAAGACTAGAAAGAGTTGTAAGAGAAAGAATGACAATTCAAG
>USJO01000051.1 GCA_900555075.1 uncultured Clostridium sp. | reverse complement strand
AATTTTATCAATACCAATAATATATAAAATAATAAAGCATATGGAAAATATTTTACTATTGAATAAATTATTAGTACCATTTGGAAGTATTGCAATATTTATTGCGGGAATGTTTGCAATATCTTTAGCTATAACTATATTCTCAACAAGAATGATAAAAGAAGAATAAAAAGGGAGAAAAAATGAAGATTTTAAGAGTAGAAAATTTAAAAAAAATTTATGGAAAGGGAGATGCGCAAGTTACAGCTATAAATGATATATCGTTTGAAGTTGAAGAAGGGGAATTTGTTGCAATAATAGGATCATCAGGAAGTGGCAAAACCACAATATTACATACAATAGCAGGATTAGAAAAGCCAACATCAGGAAAAGTATATTTTTATGATAAAAGTATATATGAAATGAATAAGAGAGATCTAACAATATTAAGAAGGCAAAAAATAGGAATTATATATCAATTTTATAACCTAATTCCAACTTTAAATGTAGAAGAAAATATAACATTACCAGTTGAGTTGGACAAACAAAAAGTAGATAAAAAAAGGCTAAGTGAGATAACTAAATTTTTAGGTATTGATAATAGAAGAAAACACCTACCAAATGAAATATCAGGAGGACAACAACAAAAAGTCGCAATAGGAAGAGCATTAATGATAAATCCAACAATAATTCTAGCAGACGAGCCAACAGGAAATTTAGACACAAAATCAAGTAATGAAATTATAGAATTATTGAAAAAGACAAATAAAGAATATAAGCAAACAATTATAATGATTACACATAACCTAGACATTGCAAAACAAGCAGATAGAATAATACAAATAGAAGATGGGAAAATTATATAGAGCAAATGTCAAGTATAATATGAAACATATTAATTAACAAAAAAAGTAAAAGGATATAAAAAAGTATTACTTTTTTACTTCTTTTTTACTTTTTTTCACTACATTGCATTCACAAAAATCATATATATAATAAAAGTTTTATGTTATATTTATAGCATAAACAATCTTAGCAAAAATAAGCACAAATGTGCAATCTATTTATTTAGGAGGATAACATTATGCGTAAACAACGTAAATTGATTGTGTCCGCTATTATGGCGGTGGTTATGCTGATGACTATCAGCACTACTGCTATGGCGGCGGAACAGGTTCCTGTGGTAGAAGAAACTGAAGTGATGTTTCAGGAAAATGATGTGAGCGTGGCTCCAGCTTCGGTTTGGGCTGTTGATGACATTTACAACGACAGCTCGGTGAGGCTTTATGCAGAATGTGTTCTCACTACCAGCCTCCACCTTTCGGAAGCTTCCAGAACCGTTCAGCACAAAGTGGTGGGAAATTCGGACACTACGAGAGGGCAAGCGGTTATCTTCAGGTTTACAAACAACAGCACTGGAGAAACCAGGAGCTTTACAGCAGTGGCGGATGGTACTTGGCACGCAGACAGCTACAATACGTCTTTCCCGGCAGGGTATTATACTCTAAAGGTGATTTACGTTGGTGCGACTGGGTACTATGGGGTAAACATTATCTATTTGCCCTAAAATCATTCGCACTAAGTGGTCAACGTTAGAGCAGTACCAAAGGCTTGAATTCCATAGTTAGCAAGTAACAATCATTCTGCACATTCGTGTCTTATTTTATGGGAGCTCAGGCTCCCTTTTTCTTACGTTTTAAGCATTGCCTTTAGTTATAAGAAATGCTATGCTTCTAGAGACACCTACCAAAAACATAAAAAAGTAAATAATTACTATTGACAAAATCTAAAAAAAACTTTATAATGATTACAATATGTTATCAAGAGTGGACGAGAGAACCGGCTCAATAACTCCACAGCAACCTGTTTTAAAATAAGGTGCTAATACCGGCAAAGCAATTGCTTTGGATGATGATTTGTAAAAAATCGAATTTGAAAAGCTTTTGCTATACTGCAAAAGCTTTTTTAATAACTTGATACATATAAACTATCAAGAAAGAAGGAATAAGTATGAAAAAATTATTTACGTCAGAAAGCGTAACGGAAGGGCATCCAGACAAATTGTGTGATTATATATCAGATAGTATTTTGGATGCTTATTTAATGAAGGACAAAAATGCAAGAGTAGCCTGTGAAACCGTGGCAAGCAAAGGAGAAATTATAATTACAGGAGAAATAACCTCAACAGCAGAAAATATTAATATTGAAGAAATTACAAGACAAGCAATTAAAGAGATTGGATATGACAACACTAAAACAGATATTGATTATAAAACCTGCAGAATTCATATAAACATATCTAAACAATCTCCAGACATTGCACTAGGAACAAATGATAAAATGGGTGGTGCAGGAGACCAAGGTATGATGTTTGGTTTTGCATGTAATGAAACAAAGGAATATATGCCTTTGCCAATCTCACTTGCACACAAACTATCAAAAAAACTAACAGAAGTCAGAAAAAGTAAAACGATAGACTACCTAAGGCCAGATGGTAAGACCCAAGTAACAGTAGAATATGAAGGCGATAAGCCAGTAAGAATAGACACAATAGTAATATCAACACAACACAACGAAAACACAAACATTGAAATACTAAAAAAAGACATAAAAGAAAAAGTTATAAAACCAGTTGTACCAGCACAAATGCTAGACGATAAAACAAAGTATTATATAAATCCAACAGGACGTTTTGTTATAGGAGGTCCATTAGGAGATAGTGGTTTAACTGGAAGAAAAATTATTGTAGACACTTATGGTGGATATAGTCGACACGGAGGAGGAGCTTTTTCAGGAAAAGATGCAACAAAAGTAGATAGGTCAGCTTCTTATATGGCAAGACACCTAGCAAAAAATATAGTAGCAAATGGATATGCAACAAAATGCGAAATACAGCTATCATATGCAATCGGAATAGCAGAACCAATTTCAATATATATAGATACATTTGGAACAGCTACAATACCAGAAGGAGAAATTATAGATAAAATAAAAAATAAATTTGATTTAACACCAAAAGGAATAATTAAATACTTGGATTTACAAAAACCAATATATAAAGAAACAACAAATTATGGACACTTCGGAAAAGAAAAACTAGCCTGGGAGAAAATAATTAATATGTGATATCCAAAATTTTACTCCAATAGTGTAAAATAATTTCGGGGAAATTTTAAAATAAAAAAATAAGATACTCCCA
>USJO01000050.1 GCA_900555075.1 uncultured Clostridium sp. | reverse complement strand
AAGCCGTTTTTATTTTTTAGCCATATACTTTGTTGTCTCAAAAATGGCTATTTTAAGTATTTGACCTGGTTTTATTAGATTTGGGTCATTTCCTATCACAATTTGAATGTTCCATCTTTGTAAATAGTAAAGCCTTGAAATTTACTTAACATCTCTAACTTTTCCTGCTGTGTTTTAGGTAAACTATTTATATAATTTACTATTTGTGTTTGTTCTCTGTTTGAAGGTGTATATTCTAATCCATACAAAATAAGTTTTTGAGTATAAGTTATGTTCATGTTCTCAATATATTGCCATCTTTTTTGTTCTCTACTTCCACGTATAGATTTTCCTTTTACTGTTCCATCGTCTTTTTTATCTGAATCAAATTTACCATTTGAGTCTGCTAATTTATATTGTAAATATTGTGTAATATCTATATTGGTTGTTTTTACTATTGGATATTTTTTGTCTTCAGTAGATAATATGTATTGCTCATATAATGCTGTTTTTTCTTTATTATCATAATCAGAACTTGCTAAAACTTTTATTTTCTCGCTATCCTTTTTCATATCTTTCGTCTTAAATTTATAATTGTAATAAGAACTAGCTGAAACATTCTTTAGAGTATTTCTTAATTTTTCATATTCCTTTGAATCAATGTTTAATACATCATATTTTGCTTTTGAATAAGAATCACTTACTATTTCGTTAATTATATTAGCCTTTTCTTCGCTACTTGATTTTTGATACTCTTTATCTCTTAACAAATTATTCAAAGAACTTTCGACATATTTTCCACTTATTGTCTGGAATTTATTTCTTTGTTCTGCAGTCATAGTAACTTTTTCATTTTTATTGTTTATATAATAAGGTGCTGTTCTTGGAAAAATTGTTTTATCTCCAGTTTCTTTGTAGATATTATATATTTCTTCTCCCGACTTACTTAAGTGTCCTTTATTAGTATTTGCTGGATTAAGCATTACATTCCATAAATTATTATTTCCACCATATTTTTGTATTTCGTTTCCTAAAGTATCAACAGAAGCTGGTAGGGTTTTGCTTGCAACTGGGATTTTTGCTACAACAGAATTTACTGCACTTTTTATAGGTCTACCATATTCAAATGTTGTTCTCTGTGTTCCGTCTACCATGTCTGCTATTTGTTTACTAAATGTCGGTATAGCTCTTGCAGGTAAATCTAAAATTGCCTGTGATAAGTTTTCCAATGTAGTACCGTTTCCATTCAAGACAGTATTTAAACTTTCCATGAAAGATTGTTGCAATAATTGTTCTGTACCAATGTTCATAGCACTTATACCTTTTTCTAGTATATTAGCATCTGGATTTTCTTTACTATATTTTACATAGTTTGTCATAATTGCTAAAGGAGTTGCTATAGGTTGTGCCCAGTTATAAGAAAAAGTTTTATCCCCTATCTTTATAGAATAACTACTTATCCCTAAAGAATTTTTCATGAAGTTTTTTACGTCTTTATCATCATCTGATTCTCCTGTTGCAATTCCTGCTTTTGCTAATCCATAAGATAGAACGTATAAAAATGTTCCTGCCATTCCTTTGCCTAAATTTTGAACAAATCTATGTTGAACCTGAGCAGTATATTGTCCATTTCCTAAAGAATTTTTTAATATTCTAGCATCTTTTACTAATGTCTTTACTAATCCTGCTGGCGAATAATCTACTATTGCTTTAGTCAAATTTGCCGGTGTCTTTGCAAATGGAATTAAAACGTCTCCTAATCCATATCCTTTTATATTCGCATTATTTAAAATATTTCTTATTTTTAATACAGATTGAGTGTATTTGTTGTTGTCTTGCCACGTTCTTTGTAGAGCTTCAGTTGTTGCAATGTCAATCATATCTTGTGTTGGTGTATCTACTTTATTTAATAGCATTTGATTATTAATTGAATTTGTAAATGTAGCCTCGTAAAATCCTCTATCTCCTGCATCTAGCATAAATGATAACAAATTATCTACTCTATTAAGAGCTTTTCCAATTCCTTTATTCTTAAAACTTCTTCCTTCAGATATTTCAAATCTATTGCCTTCAATATTTCTAGTATTTATACCTTTTTTAAAATCATTGTATGATTGATATAATCCAGTTACAAACCCTTTTCCATAATTTTTTAAATTAATATTCCCTGTTGTTCGTACTCCTGTTTTTTTAGATATTATTTTATCTATTCCTGCTGAAATACTATCGCTAAACATATTAACTGGCATTATAACTGCATTCCCCATTACGTTTCTTCTTTGTGTTTTTGGATTAAATAGCATTGATATACGCATCAATGCCTTTATACTTTGTCCTGCTGTCGGTGGAATTTTATCGGTTATAATCTTTTGTATCTCTGCTAATTTAACTTTTTTATTATATCCATCTTCCATCGTTGATACGTCTTTCATAATGTCCAATATACTTTGAGTTTCTTCTGGTGTTAAATTAAATTTAGATTGATTTTCTTCAATCCACTTTTTAGATTTTCCTTCGACCATTATATTATAGGCTTCATCTAATTCAGATTGGGCATAATAAAACATTCCTTCTGGTGTTAACCTAGAAAGAATGTTATATGCTTGTACTGTCTGTCCTGCTGTTGTTCCTATGCCTCTCATTTTTTTTGCTACTTCCACAGCACTTTGATAATCTCCATTATCTTGGTATTGTTTTAACAAAATCCATCCTGTAGCTACATCTTCTGCTGTTGCGTTCTTGCTGTCTTTTGTATGCCATTTTATAACTTCTTCCTGTCCATTTCTTTGTAGTTTATTATATGCACTTTCTAAAGTTCCTTTGTTGGTTATACCTTCATAATATTTAATACTATCTTCCTTTGACATCTCTTGTCTTAAATCTTCATTTAAAAATTTTGAATCCATTAAAATATTTGATAAAAAACTACTCTGTTTATTTCCTTTTTTATAAGTTTTCTTTTTTAATTGTGGAGTTGTATTTGCATTTTCTGGTTTTAAATTTGCAATTTCAGTAGGATTCATTGTCTTTTTTCTTGTATATTCTCCTACTGGTAAACTATTATTTGCTACACTTGGAGCAACATTTTGATTATTGTGTGTATCATTTTGAGTTTGTTGTGCATAATTATTAGTAATAATATCGTGTAAATTTGCCACTATATCAGCTACATCTTCTTCTGTATATTGTTTATCACAATGAGTTATATAATTATCAATGTAGCAGTGTGCTAATTCATGAATTAAAGTAGATTTCTTTCTATCTATTGGCAAATCTTCATCTATATATATTTTTTGTATATCACAATATGTAATACCATAATATCTTGTGTCTATTGATTTTACATTTTCCTCTTCATTTGCTCTTCTTTCATTTTGTATCTTTTTATTTCACTTTGTAATTTTTCTTCTATTGTCCATGTTCTGTTATTTATTTTAAACTCCATATTAAACTCCTATTTATTTCTTTGCATATAAAAAGAGACACTGAAATAATCAGTGTCTCCGTTTTGACTACTTTTTGTAGTGCTGCCCGTTTCTGTTTACTCCCTCGTGAGAGTGTCCGTCAGGGCTACTGGAGTCGGGGAAATATACGTTGATAGAGTTTGGAGTTTCCTTGATAGTGCCACTCCCGCAAGGGGAAGCGAACTTACCCTCTCCTGCGTCCAAGATGTCGTCCTCGAGAGTCTGCTGACCCTCTTTACTGGTTTCATACGAACCATTCCAATAGTCTTTTCCCATAGTAGTCCTCCTGCACATTTGTGCGTACGAATTGTTTATAATGTACCGTATTGTACATCGTTACTTATTATAGCACTTTACTTTAGTTTTGTCAATTATGTAAATCAATTTTAAATAAAGATTCATGTGGGTTAGTCAATCATTTGTCACAAATTATTTAAAATAAATACTTTGAGCAC
>USJO01000049.1 GCA_900555075.1 uncultured Clostridium sp. | reverse complement strand
AAAGTGAAATTGTAATCAATTTGAAAAAAGATAATAATAATGCAATTGTTGAAGTAATAAACAAAGGGAAACAAATATCAAAAGAAAAATTAAGTAAAATATTTGAGAAGTTTTATAGACTAGACTCTGCAAGAACATCAAGAACAGGTGGAAGTGGATTAGGTCTTGCCATTGCAAAAGACATAGTTGAATTACATAACGGAACAATAATTGCCGAAAGTAATGAGGAAGAAACAACTTTCCGAGTTACATTACCATTAAAATAAATTTAAGAAGAATTTAAGATTTATTTAAGATAGAATTAAAGAACAATCATTCATAAATCAGTATAATTTAATTGTATTGATTTGAATGATTGTTTTTTTGTTGATTGGAGGTGCTGCAAATGGCAAGAAAAAGGTTAACACAATTATTTCCATTTTTATTACCATTACGAATATGGCAAAGGAACTTATTTTATCAAATTGGAATGAAGTTTGACGGAAATAAGTATTCTAAAAGTTTTGGAGAAAAATTAAAATATGAAGTTTGTAAGACTAAAACATTGATGATAAACGAAAATAGTGGATACGATATTATTTATCAAAAAAACAAGGTCGAAAACTTAAAAATAGCAAGTAAAACTATGAATCATATTTTAATATATCCTAATGAAACATTTTCCTTTTGTTATTTAGTTAGAAACAGTAAAAAGTACGGAAAATATAAAGATGGTTTGATATTGGTAGATGGAAAAATAGTAGCAAAAAAAGGTGGAGGGCTTTGTCATTTAAGTAATTTGTTACATTATCTATTTTTAATGAGTCCACTTACAGTTACTGAAAGGCACGGACATAAAGTAAAATCTTTTCCTAATCCAGATAAATCTTCTTTAGAAGGAATTGACGCAACAATTAGTAGTGGTTGGTTAGATTTAAAAGTAAAAAATGAAACTAACAATATATATCAAATAGACATTTCATTTGATGAAGATTATATGTATGGGAAAATATTATCAAATAGTGAATCAAATGTTAATTATAAGATAGTAAATGGAAATTTAAAGTATGTCAAAGAAAACGAAAATATTTATGAATGCGTTGAAGTTATAAGAGTTGAAATAGACAAGAAAACAAGAAAAGAAATCAGAAAAGAAAAATTATATGATGAGAAAGTTCTTATTGAATATGAATTGTCAAGTGATGTTAAAGTAGAGGAGATGTGATTTTTATGAAAAAAACAGTAGCAATTTTATTTGGAGGGTGTTCAAGTGAATATGATGTATCACTTGTATCTGCAACTTCCGTAATTAAAAATATCAAAAAAGATAAGTACAATTTATTGATGATTGGAATTACAAGAGATGGGGATTTTTATTTATATAATGGTGATGTAAATAATATTGAAAAAGATGAATGGTTAAATGAAAAAGATACCAAACGAATTACAATTTCAACAAATAGAAGTGATCACGGAATTATAGTTTTAGAAACAAATGAAATTATTCAAATTGATGTTGCTTTTCCAGTATTGCACGGTCAAAACGGAGAAGATGGAAGATTACAAGGACTATTGGAACTTGCAGAAATAAAATATGTTGGGTGTGATATGACTTCATCTGCGATATGTATGGACAAGTATTTAGCCCACGAAATTGTTTCTTCAAATGGTTATTTATCACCTATATCTTATTTATTTAATGAAAAAGATAGTTACGAGATGATAGAAAATAAAATTCGTAACTTACATTTTCCATTGTTTGTAAAACCTTTGAAAGCAGGATCATCTTTTGGTATTACAAAAATAAAAACAATAAGCGAATTAAAAGAAGCATTAAAAGAAGCATTTAGGTATGATAATAAAGTGATTATAGAAGAAAATGTAGATGGATTTGAAGTTGGATGTGCTGTATTAGGAACAGATAAATTAATAATTGGTGAAGTGGATGAAATAGAGTTAGAAGATGGCTTCTTTGATTATTTTGAAAAATACAATTTGAAAACAAGTAAAATACATTTACCTGCAAGAATTAGTAAAGAAGAAAGAGAAAGAATTAAAGATACTGCTCTTGCCATTTACAAAATATTAGGTTGTAGTGGTTTTGCGAGAGTTGATATGTTTTACACAAAAGATAAAAAAATCGTTTTCAATGAAGTAAATACTATTCCGGGCTGCACATCACATTCAAGATACCCTAGTATGTTAAAAGAAATTGGTATTCCTTTTGAAGAAGTTATTGAACGTTTAATTGAATTGGGGTGGGAAAAATGAAAAATATAACTTTAAAAAAAGAAGATATTGGAAAAGGAGAATTAGTCCTTATTAATCCAGATTATACATTGAAAAGTACAATAAATAATCTAGTATCCTTTGATGAAGAATACAACAATATCAAATTAAATAATATTGCAAATTATTCTTTACACTTAATACTGAATAATATAAATGCTGAAAATAAAATAGTCCCTGTAAGCGGGTATAGAACACTTGAAGAACAAAAAGATATATATAATACATCTTTAAAAGAGAATGGCAGAGAATATACACAAAAATATGTTGCACTACCTAATGCTAGTGAACATCAAACAGGTTTGGCGATAGATCTAGCATTAAATGAGGGAAATATTGATTTTATTTGTCCTAAGTTTCCTTATTATGGTATATGCCAAAATTTTAGAAATATTGCTCCAAAATATGGCTTTATTGAGAGATATAAAGACGAAAAGAAAGCAATCACGAAAATATCAAAAGAAGAGTGGCATTTTCGATATGTTGGTTATCCACATTCAAAAATAATAACAGAAAAAGATATTTGTTTAGAAGAATATATAGATTTTTTGAAAGATTTTATATATCCAAATAAGCCTTTAATTTATGAAGAATATAAGATATTTTTCATTCCTTATAAAGACGAAAGTATTAGTTTAGATGTGGAGGAAAATTATAATATTTCTGGAAACAATGTTGATGGATTTATTTTAACTATCAAAGGAGAAAAATAATGAGTAAAAAAATAAATATTGATATATGGAGATTTATAGTATCGTTCTTAATTGTTGCTATACATATTTCACCATTTGACAAAATTAATCCTGAATTTGATTTCTTCTTTACAAGAATATTAGGAAGAATAGCAGTTCCTTTATTTCTAATGATAACTGGATATTATATATTAGACAGGGCTTTAAAAGATAAACAAGTTTTAGTTGACTATACAAAGAAAATACTAAAAATTTATCTTCTTTGCATATTACTTTATTTACCAATAAATATCTATATGGGTAGTTTTAAGAACATTGATATTATTACAATATTAAAAGATGTTTTTATAAATGGAACATTATATCATTTATGGTATTTCCCAGCACTTATTGTTGGAGTGTGGATTACATATTATTTAGTTAAAAAATTAGGACGAAAAAAGGCTTTAATTGCAACGATATTATTATACATAATAGGTGTGTTTGGAGATAGTTATTATGGCATAACTATTATGAATCAGATTACAAAAAATATATATGAATTTATTTTTAATATTTTTGATTATACAAGAAATTGTTTATTCTATGTACCAATATTTATATGTTTAGGACATATTATAAAGGCAGGCACAAGAAAAACCACAAAGTTTGATTTATTGTATGCTTTATTATTCTTTATTCTTATGAGTGTGGAAGGAAGTATTTTACATTATTATAATTTACAAAGACACGATAGTATGTATTTATTTTTACTTCCGCTTATGTACTTCTTGTTTTGCTATTTAATGGATCATAGTAAAACATCAAATAAGAAAATAAGAAATATTGCAACATATATTTATATTTTCCACCCACTTTTTATTGTAGGAATTAGGTTTGTTTCTGGCATTATTGGAATGGATAAAATATTTGTTGAAAATAATTTAATACTTTATCTGTTGGTTTGTATAACAACAACAATATTTGCCTTTTTAATAGAAAAAATAAAGAAAGGAGTAAAAAATGAAAGAAAATAATTTGTTAAAAGACAGAGCGTGGATTGAAATTGATTTAGATAATTTAGTAAATAATATAAGTGAAATAAAAAAAATAATTTCTCCAAAGACAAAGATAATGGCAGTTGTAAAAGCAAATGCTTATGGACACGGGGCATTA
>USJO01000048.1 GCA_900555075.1 uncultured Clostridium sp. | reverse complement strand
TATAGTATACTTTGTAATGTTTTCAATTGCTATATTAGGAATAATTACATTAGCAATAGTTAATACAAAAAAAGGAAAAAAATCAAAAAAACATTAAGGAGGAGTAAAATGAAAAAAAGTAAGATATTTATTATAACTATGTTAATGCTCTTGGTTGCAATGTGCATTGCACCAATAACAGTATTTGCAACAACAGAAATTGGTAAAGTAGAAATTAATGCTGTAAAATTTAATTATAATGCAGGAGATAAACCAGAATCTTATGCTATAAGAAGTGGTGACACCGCATATTACTATGATATAGAATACGAATATTGGGAGGAGATGGAAACTGCTGAAAATGGAGAACTTGTTCCAATTAAGTTTTGGTATTCTGATGATGATAAAAATAACGCTTTAGCACAAGACAAAAAAATAACTACTTTTGAAGAAGGAAAGAGTTATATGTACACTATATCTTTGAAGGCAAGAGACGGATATACATTTGCTGATAATACAGAAGTTTATGTAAATGGTGAAAAAGTAAATACAATGAGTGTTGGACAAGATAAAAAGTCAATATTTGTTCCAGCGATAAAGACAATAAAACCAACTAAACCTGTACAAAAACAAGAAATTGAAGTTGTTGAGATTAATAATGTAACCTTAAAATTCAATGACGGTGATAAACCAGTATTTACTGGAACAATTTCAGATAATAGATATAAGTTTGTATTTGAATTATGGAGAACTAATGATGCTGGAATAACTTCAGTAGATTGGTTTAATGATGCAGATCACATTGGTTACTTAGGAGGAAAACTAATAACAGCATTTGATAAAGACAAAACATATACTTATGAATTAGCTTTAGTAACTACAGCTGAAGGTGGAGAAAAGTGGTTTTTTGGACAAAATACCAAATTAAAAATTAATGGACAAGAAGTTGGATATGTATGTGGAAGTTCTTATGATGAACAGTCATTTGATGTTACGACCAAAATAACAATAACTCCTACACCTACAAAACCTGAACAACCTGTTAAAGAAACTGTAAAGGAAATTCAAAGTACAGGAGAAACAAAAGCAAAAATTGAATTTGCAAATGAAGTTAGCAAAAACCTTAAATTAGACATTAAACCTGTAGAAGTAAAAAAAGAATTAACAGATAAAAATGTTAAATATGTAGTAGATATAAATGTATTAGAAAATGGTGATGTTGTTAAAATTAGTGATACTAAAATGAAAATAAGAATTGCATTACCAGAAGACTTAAAAGGATTTAACAAATATGAAGTAGTATATATTTCAAATGATGAAATAAAAGAAACAATACCAGCAACAGTAGAAGATGGATATATAGTATTTGAAACATCACATTTAAGCCAATATGGAATTGTGGCAACAAAAGTTGAAGAAAAAACAGAACAAGTTAAAAATGAAACAAATAATCCAAAAACAGGTGATAACATTGCTATGTATATATCAGTATTTGTAGTAGCAGTAGCTGGAATAACAGCAACAATGATTGCTAAAAAAAGAAACTTAAATAAATAATTTTAGTAATAAATAGGTTATCTAAAAAGATGACCTATTTGTTAAATATAGAAAATACATTATTGCATAAAAAAAGGCAATACTATATAATATGGGCAATATAAATAAAGAAAGGGGAAACAAATGGAGGATAGCAAAAAAAATAAAATATGGATGATTATTTCTATTGTAGCAGTAATTGCAATTATTGTCCTTGCAGTAATGCTTATAAATAACAATAGTAATAATAACAATAAAGGTAGTGAAAACAAAGTGGAGAAAATAGGAAGTGGAGCTCAAAAAGCAGATATAAAAATAAGAAAGAGTGAAACTGAAACAATTAATTATACTGAGTTTAACAATGGACTATTTAAAATGAAAATCCCAGAAGGATGGAAAGTAGATGTTTTAGGAGATTATATTCATTATACAATTAAAGTATATGATCCACAAAGGCCTACTTATCAATTTTTCTTAAATTTAAAAACAGAAGGATACAATAAATCTGAAGCTGCAAAAGCTTTTCAAAAGAAATATTATCCAAATAGTATGTTTGCAAAGACTGCGGTATTAGCAGATAAAACTACAGAAGGATTTTATAAGATATTTAATGAATTAGGACCTTTAAATAATACAGCTGCGTTTACATTTCCAACTTTAACAGACTTTACAGTTGTTGAAAATCTAGGAGAATCACCAATAGGAGGAGATATATTAAGAGCAACATTTAAAGATGAAAATGGAAAAGATGCAGAAGGATTATTTATAGCTTATGTATATGATCCAGGACCATATTATGTTTATGAAAATATAGTTTCAGGCAATCAAATAGATATATATTATTTAAGCGTATATGATGCAATTTTTATTACAGCACCAAAGGATGAATTTGTAAACTGGGAAGGAACTTTAAATACTATTGCAGGTTCACTAGAATTTACAGATGCATTTATGAATGGTTTTAATAGTCAACAAGATGCAGTAATGAAAGAGTTCCAAAATGTTAGAAGTATATGTAATCAAATATCAGATGGAATTATGGATTCTTGGGCAAAAAGAAGTGCTAGTTATGATATAATGAGCCAAAAACAAAGTGATGCAACATTAGGATATGAAAGAGTGTATGATACAGAAAATGGAGATATCTATAAAGCATATAATGGATTTACAGATGACTATGATGGAGAAAGATACAAACCAGTTACAGATGATATGTATACACAAAAAACTTATGGATATATAGAAAAGTAGGAGAAAAAATTGAAAAAGTATATTTACATTTTTTTAATAATATTAGTTTTAATAGCAGTTATACTTGTAGGCTATCTAAATAAAGGTAAACAGAATAATGATAGTAAAAAAATAAAAGTGCAAAACTCAGAAGAGGTAATATCTGTTAGAGTTAGAGAAGAAACAGAAGGTGGATATGTTTATTACAAAACAGAAGATAAAGAGTTAATAGAAAAAATAATAAATGCACTTAATAATATTAAAATAGAAGAAAAAACAGATATAAGTTTTAGTGACAATGGAAAAACATATATACTAGAATTATCTGATGGGACAACACAAGAATACTATTTTCAAGGTAGCTATTATTGCAAAGACAAGATAAATTATAAAATATCTAATTATAAAGAATTAAATAAAATAGAAATACCAAAGGAAGAAATCTAGCAGTTGAAACTTACTAATATGGTTTTAATTAGAAGTGAAGAATGAAATGAGGAAATCTCAAAGGCAATAGCAAAAGTCTCCCAGTATAACTGGGGGACTTTTGCTTTAATGTATACATAAATTTATTAAAAGTATTGCAAAATATAAAGATATTATGTATAATGTACTCGTATTATTTGACTTTTATTACAATAATATTATTTATATATTACAATTAGATTATTTCTATTGACATATAATAAAATTGAAATAAAATATATATAGCAAAAGAGGTACATGCTTTTATGAGAGTAATAAGCGGAACTGCTAAAGGAAAAAAACTAAATTCATTAGAAGGATTAGAAACAAGACCAACACTAGATAGAGTTAAAGAAGCTGTATTTAATATAATACAGTTTGATATAAAAGATTCTGTTGTTTTAGATTTGTTTTCTGGAAGCGGAGCTCTTGGAATAGAGGCTTTAAGTAGAGGAGCTAAAGAAGCAATTTTATGTGATGCATCTAGTAAAGCAATAAAAATAATAAACAAAAACCTAGAAGAAACAAGACTTAAAGATAAAGCAAAAGTAATTAATACTGATTATTTGGAGGCTTTAAGTAAAATAAGAGACAAAAAGTTTGATATTATATTTTTAGACCCACCATATAAAAGCGATTATGTAGAAAAATCTATAGAATATATATCAAAGTATAACTTACTTGCAGAAAATGGAATTATAATAGTAGAAACAAACGATAAAAATAAAATAGATGAAATAAAAGCAAAAAAAGGTTTAGAAGTATATGATACAAGAAAATATGGAATAGCAATTATCATATTCATTCGAAAGGAGTAAAATCATGGAAATTTTTACATTATTAGAAACATTAGAGGACATTATGGAGAGAAGTAAAAGTGTACCATTTACAGAAAAAGGAATAGTAGATAAAGAGGAAGTATTAGAAATAATAAAAGAAATAAGATTAAAACTTCCAGATGAATTAAAACAAGCAAAATGGGTAAAAGAAGAAAGAGGAAGAATACTAGACGAAGCTCAAAAAGAGGCTGATGGTATAGTTAAAG
>USJO01000047.1 GCA_900555075.1 uncultured Clostridium sp. | reverse complement strand
TCAAATATCAATCACTTGTTGGAATGAAAAACAAAGACAAGCAATGCAAATGACAAACGAAGTTGATACGAAACTTCAAGAATTAAATTTTATAAGGACTAATACCAGTCCCGCAGTATATGACCAGATACTGCAAAAATACGGTATAACAATAACATTTGAGGTTTGTTATAATTCTATAACAGCCTCTTTTAATTTAAGATAGGAGGAATTAAAAATGGGAGATGAAGTAACACCAAAAACAACAACACCACAAGTTGCAATGAAAGCTAAAGTATCTTATGCAACAACATTAACAGGAGATAGAATAGACATAGGTTATGTTCAAAAAGTAGGACAATTAAAGACACTAAAAGAAGGCCAAACATATAGTGCTCTTGATTTAGAAGAGGAAAGAATGGCAAAAGGAAAAAGAAAGGCAGAAACTGTTGATATTGAAATGATGTTCATTCAAGAAACACATAAATCTATTAAAAGTATAGCAGATGCAGATACAACAATATTCTTATTCTTAGAGTATCCAGAAACAACAGCATCAGTTGCTAATAAACCACTAGTTCAGTCAGTAAAATGCACTGTAGACATAGCAGGTCAAGAAATAAACGATGGAGACTTCATAAAAGACACAATGAGAGTATATAAAGAATCAAATGTAGTAGAAACAGATGGATACCCTGTAGAGGGAGATTTAACAAAATATTAATATTAAGAGAAGGCTCGGAGCCTTCTCTCTTTTGCAAAGGAGAGAAAAAATGATATTAGAAACAAAAAATAAAAGAATTAAACTAGTATTAAAAACAAGAAAAATAGTGGAAATCGCGAATACACTAAAAAATAAAAATTTTGAAGATGCTTATTTTAAAGCAGTAAAAGAAAATGACTTAAATGCATTATCTAAGATGATATATACACTTGCAGAAGGTGAAGATGGAAAACACGCATTCTCTAGCTCTGATGAGGTTTATGATTTCTTAGATGACTATAAAACAGAAAATGGAAAAACATACAGTGATATTTATAAGGAATTGACAGAGGTTATAAATGAACAAGGTTTTTTTATGAAAAAAATGAACAAGAAAGAACTAACAGAAATGATATCAAATCCTTTGTCAGCCATGAATATAAACGAATTAGTGCAGAAATCAGCAGAGAAAGCGATAAGCAAAATGGCAGAAAGTCAAATACTTTTAGAAGCTTAGATTCAATAATAGATAATATAAAAAATTCCAATAATTTAATTGAAATAATTTATGCAACTGAACCTTTGGCATACTATTTGGGGTTAAAACCGAGCGACTTCTGGGAAGGAAGCTATAAAGAAATAAATCTGTATTGCCAAAGCCAAATAAGCAGAAGAAACGATGACTTTAAAAGAGAAATTGATTTACAAGAAGCGGTTACAAATAAACTTATTGCAGGTGATTGCATGAATCAAAATGCTAAGATGATAACTATAAGAGAACAATATAAGGAATTGTTTAAAACAGAAGAAAAAGAACAAACCTTGGAAGAACAAAGAAGGCTATTTAAAGGCTAATGTCGAATTATGTCGAAAAATAATTTGTTATAATATATTGATTTTTAGTAGTAGTTATAATATACTCTTTTTAAGACAATGAAAAGGGGGAATTATTATGGCACATTATCAAACAATAACATCAGATAAAAATAAAGATACTGCTCTATTAATGTGTATATTTGGAGGATGGTTTGGCTTACATCAATACTATGTTGGTAATATAGGAAAAGGATTGTTGTATACATTCACACTGGGTTTATGCATGGTTGGATGGTTTTTTGATACAATAAAAATATTATTGGGAAGTTTTAGAGATAATGTAGGAGCACCTTTGAGAGCTACTAAAAAACAAAACAATTAGTTTATAATCTTTTAAACCACTTAGGCATCAGACTTAATCTGATGTCTTTTATTATGTCTTAAAAAGAAAGAAGGTGGAAAAATGACAATAGAGGAAATTGAAATTATTGTTACTGCAAAAGTAGAAGAGGCATTAAAGGGATTTGAAAAATTAGTTCCTGGAATTAAAAAAGAATTAGAGAAAGTACAAGAGTCCTTTTCTAAAATTAATATATCAACACTCCAAAATAAAATTCAAAAAGCAACTAATTTTATAAAAAATAAGATGCGTAATTTAAAAAAAGATAACCAAGACAATGCAATAATAATAAAAGTAAATAATCAAGAAGCTATAAAACAAACAACACAATTACAAAAAGAAATAGATAGTTTACAAAAAAAAATAAGTGAACGAGAAATAAAGCTAAATATAACAAATGGGGCATTAGATAAAATGAAAGAGACGACGAGACAAAATGTATCAAAAGAAATGCCAGATGCTGGATTTAAAAGAATAAATCAACAGACAGAGCTAAGATTATTCAACGATGACAATTATGTTAAAATGGTAAATGAAAGTGATAAGTTAAATAATGAAATAATTAGATGTAACGCGTTACTAGATAGTGCCAAATCAAAAATGACAGAATTAGAAAATGAAACCAATTCAAACACTACCACTCAAAGAAAAATGAGTGGCTTTTTTAGTATGATTAAACAAAAAATAGAACAAGCCAAAGCTAGTACTTTGGGATTTAAAAACAACTTCAAGGGGATACCTAAAGTAACTCAAAACATTACAAACAATATAAAAAATATGGGAAATGGTCTCAAAGGAAATCTAAAACATGTGCTAAAATATGCGGCGGCATTATTTAGTTTGAGGGGGATATATTCTGTTTTAAGTAATTCTGCAAGAAGTTGGTTATCTAGCCAAAACGCAGGGGCTCAACAATTAAGTGCTAATATAGAATATATGAAATATGCAATGGGAAGCATGTTTGCACCAGTAATAGAATATGTAATTAACTTAGTATATCAATTGATGAAAGCAATACAAAGTTTAGCTTATGCTTTTACTGGAGTAAATATATTTGCAAAAGCAACAGCTTCATCTATGAAAAGTGCATCAGGTAGTGCAAAACAGACAAGTAAATCTTTAAGTGGAATACACAGCGAAATAAATAATGTTTCTGATAATAAAAATTCAGGAGGAACTGGAAGCGGAACACCTAATATAGATTTATCAAAAGTAGATAAAACACCAAACAAAATAATAGATGTAATTAAAAATGGTAATTGGAATGAAATCGGAGCTATGATAGGGGAAAAATTAAACAATGCTTTAGCTAAAATACCTTGGGATAAAATACAGAGTACAGCTAAAAATATAGCATCTGGAATAGCACAAACATTAAATGGCTTTATAGCAGTAACAGATTGGAAGAAAGTGGGAGATACGGTTGCGCAAGGATTAAATACAGCAATTTATTTTGCTTACAATTTTGTAACAACATTTGACTGGAAACAATTTGGAATAGCTATAGGGGACGCTATAAATGGATTTTTTCACAATATTGATTGGTCAGTAGCAGCTAAAACATTGAGTGATGGAATAAAAGGAATATTTGACACAATATCTTCAACATTAGAGACTATTGATTGGCAACAAATGGCTAGAGATATCGAGGAATATGTCCAAAATATTGATTGGAGCGGAATTGTATCTGCAATATTCAGAGGTATAGGAACAGCGTTGGGTGGACTTTCACTGTTTCTAGGAACATTAATAAGTGATGCTCTTTCTGGAATAGGGCAATATTTTGATGCTAAGATTGAAGAATGTGGAGGAAATATCGTAGCAGGAATTTTTAAAGGCATAGTAGATGCTTTTGTTGGAATAGGGCAATGGATTAATGATAACATTTTCAAACCATTTATAGATGGATTTAAAAGTGTATTTGGTATACACTCACCATCAACTGTTATGGCTGAAATGGGTGGATTTTTAATAGAAGGATTAAAACAAGGTCTATTAGGCATCTGGGAAGCTGTAGCAGGAATTTTTAAAGGTTTTGCTGAAAATGTTAAAAACAAATTTAATGAAATCAAAAATGGAGTATCTGAGTGGGCAGGAAATGTAAAAAGTAAAGTAAAAGAGTGTTGGGATAATGTTTCAAGTAAAGTGAAAGAAAAAGTTGATAATGTTAAAAGCAGTATTTCTACAGGATTTAATAATGCACGAAATACAATATCAAATTGGGGAAATAATGTTAAATCTAAAATAAGTGAATGTTGGTCTAATGCATCTAATACTGTTAGAGATAAAGTAAATACATTAAAGAACAATATTTCAACTGGACTTAATAATGCAAAGACAGTAATTTCTGGTTGGGGAGATAATATAAAAACTACATTTACAAATCTAGGAAGAAATGCTACAACTTGGGGTAAAGATTTAACAGAGAATATGGCTTCTGGAATAAGAAATACAGCTCATAAAGTTGGAAGCGCAGTTCAAAGTGTTGCTAGTAAAATTAAAGGATTTTTAGGTTTCTCAGAACCAGAAGAAGGACCACTTTCAAATTTTCACACTTATATGCCAGATATGATTGATTTAATGGTAAAAGGAATAAAAGACAACGTTGGAAAAGTAAAAAATGAAATAGAAAATTTAGCAGGAACAATGTCTTATACAATAAATACGGAAGCGGTAACAGGTATTCCTTCAACAAATCCAACAATAAAACCTGTAAATGTTAAGGCTAATAATATGTTGGATGCTTTAAGTGATATAGCATATAAAGAAAATGAAAACAATAAACCAATTTATTTAACAGTAAATGTAGGAAATGCAAAACTAGGACAAATATTATTGGACAATTTAAGAGACATGAAAAGACAAACAGGGAAAGACATAGAAGCATTAGTAGGAGGATAAAATTATGTTATGGAGAGAACATGGAAAAACAGAAAATTTACCGACACCAAGTACATATTCAGTAGACATAGAAGACACAGATAAAGACAGTTATTCTAGTGTTGTTGATGGTTCGTTAATAGATAATCCAATAGCTGTAGGAATGTTAAAACTTTCTATGTCATGGGATTTTAATACAGAAGAAGAAGCAGAAGAATTATGTCAAAAAACATTTAAGAATCCATTTGTATTGGATATAAAAATTCCAGTTGTAAAAGGTGGATTTTTAGAAGGCGCACAGTTTAGAGTTTCAAAGAGACATATTGACATGATAAAAACAGAAAAAGGGACAGCAACAGAAAAAACAAAATGGAAAACATCATTTAATTTAATGCAAAAAGAATTGACACAAGCACAAAAAACAGCAGTAGAGGGGGCAAATAGTTAATGTATAGTACAAGTAATAACTATAAGTCTAAAGT
>USJO01000046.1 GCA_900555075.1 uncultured Clostridium sp. | reverse complement strand
CGGTTGTCCCTTCTGGTATATCATATATTACTAATCCACCATCTATACTTTGCTCACTTTCTATCCCTGATATAGTAAATCCATTAGGAATCCAAGCTATTTTTCCATTATTTTCATACTCCGTAGCTTTTTTTTGCTCAAATTTTTCTCCTGCTATTACGTATTCTATTTTTCTTGGTGAATCTATAACATTTAGTATTACTGTTAGTTTTTGTCTGTTTTCTTCTTCTTTTACGTAGAATTCAACATCTGTTAAATATTCTGCTATTTTTATATTATTGTTTAGGTATATTGCTCTACTTGATGGATCATATGTGTATGTATTCCCATTTTTAAAAGTTATACTTACATCTGTAACTGTTCCCATATCTATAAAATTTTTTTCAATTTTTGTTTCTTTTATTAATTGCATATTTAGTTTGTCAAACTCTGTATCATATGCTGTCTGTACATTAACGTTATCTATGTTGCTTCTAAAATGCATTGTTAATGTTGTTAGAATTCCTAATATTATTATTGTTAAAATTACATATATGATTAATACTACTAGGGTTATTCCTTGATTTTCCTTTATCTTATTCATAGTTTCTCCTTTGTTTATTTTTTTTATTACTTGATAAAATCATATCATTATGAGAAAAAAAAGTCAACTATTTTTACTTTTTTTAAAAAAAGTGTTGACAAACATTAAAAAATTATTTAAAATAGAAAATGTGCTTGTTAAAATAGCACTCTATATCTGGTGGATGTAGCTCAGTTGGTTAGAGCGCTGGTTTGTGGCACCAGAGGCCGTGGGTTCGAGTCCCATCTTCCACCCCACGTGATTACAAATTTCATTTGCTAATGAATAATATTAATTTCAAAAATTTTATATTGGGGTGTAGCCAAGTGGTAAGGCACCAGACTTTGACTCTGGCATTTCGGCGGTTCGAGTCCTCCCACCCCAGCCAAATAAAAGCAGTACAAATGGGTACTGCTTTTATTAAATATTGGATAGTGAAAAATTATTTATTATTCATTAAAATAAAAGAAAAAATGTTATTGCATTTTTTCTTTTATTTTAATAAGCGTATTTAATGCATCTATTGGTGTCATTTCGTTTAGGTTCATTTTGTCTATTTCGTGTGCTATTTCTGCTAGTTTGTAGTTGAAGAAATCTAATTGTCCTTCTGGTTGTCTTTTGTTTTCTGTTTTCTTTTGTCCTGTTAGCATACTTTTTCTTTCTAAGCTTCTTAATATTTCATTTGATCTTTTTACTACAGCCTGTGGTACTCCTGCTAGTTTAGCTACATGTATTCCATAACTTTCGTCTGTTCCCCCTGGTATTATTTTTCTTAGAAATATTACATCTTCTCCTTTTTCCTTTACCGCTATTGAATAGTTTTTTACTCCTTCTAGCTTGGTTTCTAGTTCTGTAAGTTCATGGTAATGTGTTGCAAATAATGTCTTTGCTCCACATTTTGTTTTATCTGTTATATGTTCTACTACTGCCCATGCAATTGAAAGTCCATCATATGTTGATGTTCCTCTACCTATTTCATCTAATATTATTAAACTGTTTGACGTTGCTTCTTTTAATATGTTAGCAACCTCCATCATTTCTACCATAAAAGTACTTTGTCCCATACTTAGGTCGTCTGATGCTCCAACTCTTGTAAAAATTTTATCTACTATTCCAATTTTTGCATATGATGCTGGTACAAAACTTCCTATTTGTGCCATTAGTGTTATTAATGCTACCTGTCTCATATATGTAGACTTTCCTGCCATATTTGGTCCTGTTATTATTGAAAGTCGATCTGTATCTTTATTTAGGTATGTATCATTTGCTACAAATGAGCCTGTGTCTATCATTTTTTCTATTACAGGATGGCGTCCTTCTTTTATATCTATTTCTCCACCATTGTCTACAATTGGGCAAACATAATTCATATCTTCTGCTACTGTACTAAGTGCTGAGAGCACGTCTAAAGTAGAAATTATGTCAGCTGATTTTTGTAAACGTTGTATATTTTTTGCTAAATGAGTTCTTACTTCTGTAAATATTTGATATTCTAAGTCTATGAGTTTTTCTTCTGCCCCTAGAATTTTACTTTCTAATTCGTTTAGTTCTTCTGTTATGTATCTTTCTCCATTTGTTAGTGTTTGTTTTCTTATATATGTTTCTGGAACTAAATTTAAATTTGATTTTGTTATTTCTATATAGTATCCAAATACTCTGTTAAATCCAATTCTCAAATTTTTTATTCCTGTTGCTTCTTTTTCTCTTTGTTCTAATTCTAAAAGCCACTTTTTTCCTTCTGTTGATGCCTTTTTGTATTCATCAATTTCTTGGTTGTATCCAAGTTTTATAATTCCACCTTCCTTTAATGTAATTGGTGGGTCTTCTACTATTGCATCTTCTATTAATTTTGCTAAGTCACTACACTCATCTAGACTTACTTCTAAAAACTTTATTAATTCCGAATTGCTGTCTTTAATAAGATTTTTTATGTTTGGTATTTGCTTTAATGAGTTTTTAAGTGCATTTAAATCTCTACCATTACTATTTCCATATGAAATTTTTCCAACTAATCTTTCTATATCATATACCTTTTTTAGTGTTTGTTGTAATTCTCCTCTTAAAATACTATTTTCTTTTAGTTCTCTTACTGCATTTAGCCTTTTATTAATCTGGTTAACATCTAGTAAAGGTTCTCCTATCCATTTTCTTATTTTTCTGCCTCCCATAGAGGTTGATGTTTTATCTAATACCCAAAGCAATGTTCCCTTTTTACCCTTATCATGCTGTCTTTCTAGTAATTCTAGATTCCTTCTTGCAGTTATGTCAAGTGTCATATATTTTTGTAAATTGTAAAATCTAATACGATTAATATGATCTAATTTGATTTTTTGTGTTTGTTTTAAATATACGAGTAAAGCATTTATTGCTATTGTTTCTAGTTCATAGTTCTTTAAATCTTTTATTTCTGTGTTTTCATTTTCTAATTTATAGTTTTGTAATAGGTTTTCAGTGTCAAATTTGAAGTTTTCGTCGTCAAAATTATTTATATATAGATTAAATCTCTTTCTTATTTCATTTATTTCTTCAATTGAATTATATAAAAAGCTATTTACAACGATTTCTGCTGGTCCAAATTTTGCAAGTTCATCAAGTAAAACTGCAAAATTATTGTTTTCTGCAATTCTTGTTGAATAAAAGTCTCCAGTGGAAATGTCGCATATAGCTATTCCAAAATATATTCCTTTTTTATATACTGACATTATGTAGTTATTCTTCTTGTCATCTAGCATATTACTTTCTATTATAGTTCCTGGTGTTACTATTCTTATAACATCTCGTTTTACCATTCCTTTTGTTGTTCTTGGGTCTTCAAGTTGCTCACATATAGCAACTTTATATCCTTTTTCAATTAATTTAGCTACATATGTATCTACTGCATGGAATGGTATGCCACACATTGGAGCCCTTTCTTCTTGTCCACACTCTTTTCCTGTGAGGGTTATTTCAAGCTCTTGTGATGCAAGTTTTGCATCATCAAAGAACATCTCATAAAAGTCTCCTACTCTAAAAAATAATATTGCATCCTTGTATTGATTTTTGATACTAAAATATTGCTGCATCAATGGTGAAAATTCTGCCATATCTGTTACCTCTTTCATTTATGATTAGACATTTATTATAACATAAAAAAATATTATGAGCAATATTTTTTTATAGTTAAATCAATAATAACTCCTAACGTCAATTTGTTTTTTTATGGGAAATATGATATACTATATATATATACTTTTAGAAAGGGGTTTTCTTTTATGGAACCTAAGTATGCATTCATTGATCAGAACCCAGTAAATGGTTACCTCAGAGTTCGGGATAAAAATGGTTTATGGGGATTAATAAATGCTAAAACAAAAAGGGAGGTAATCCCTTGCAAGTATAAGTATTTGTCAGTTCCCTATTCTGACGGTTATTGCTTCGCAGGTAGTACTTTGGAAGAGTTCTACTACAACAGAGTTCGTGTATCCCGATAACCCCAAAATACCTTCTAATTTTTTAGAAGGTATTTTTATATATTGATTGGTGACCCATACGGGAATCGAACCCATGATTCCACCTTGAGAGGGTGGCGTCTTAACCGCTTGACCAATGGGCCATACTTAAATTCTAGTTTGTACTAGAATTTATCTCTATGACTTTTTGTAGTATTTCATTTGTTCTTTCATAATTTTGAGTTAAATACAAATATCCTATTAACGCTTCGAAGGCTGTTGAATACATATAGTCTGTTGGCTTTGCATTCTTTGGCAAATGATGATTTTGTGTGTTTCTTCCTCTTCTTACTATTTCCTTCTCCTCTTCTGTTAAATATTTTTGTAGTTTTTCTAGTATTTCTGCTTGTGCTCCTGCTTTTACGTATTTAATAGCTTCTTTATGTAGTTTATTTGGTTTTAAATTTGTTATTTCTATAAGATGCTCTCGTATGTATAATTCATATACTGCATCTCCTATATATGCCCATGTTAATGGTGACATAGTTTTTATTTTGGCTAGATTATCCATTTACTTTTTCTAATGTTATCCTTCCTATTTTTCCAGTTCTAAAATCATTTAATATTAAAGAAGATACCTTCTCGTAGTCTATTTCTCCACCTGAAACTATTGCTCCTCTTTTTCTAGCAATTATATTCATTATTTCAAGTATTTTATCTTCCTTTGGTATTATACTATTAATTTCGCTTTCTGTCAATTTATATCTTTCAAAAAGTTCATTTTTATTATTTACTTCTAAAAAATTTAATAAATTATATGCTATTTCGTCTTTATTTATTAACTCATCTTTTATTGCTCCTACATATGCAAGTTTATAAGCAACATCTTTGCTTTCAAATTTTGGCCATAATACTCCTGGTGTGTCTAATAGTTCTATATTGTTTGATATTCTAAGCCACTGCTTTTGTTTTGTAACACCTGGTTTGTTCCCAACTTCTGCTGATTTTTTGTTTATTATCCTATTTATAAATGATGATTTTCCTACATTTGGGATTCCAACAATCATTATTCTAATATTTTTATTTATTCTTCCTTTGCTTGCTGCTTTTTCCATTTCCTGCCTCACCTTGTCGTAAATAGCTTTTAAAGTTTCTTTTGTACCTTTCCCTAAGTTTGAGTCTGTTGGAATTGCTGTTATTCCTTGACTTTTAAGATATTCCACCCATTTTATAGTTTCTTTTTCATCTGCTAAATCACTTTTATTAAGTATTATTACTTTCTTTTTGTTCTGTGTAATTTGCTTTATATCTGGGTTTTGACTAGCAACTGGTATACGTGCATCTAGAATTTCTACTATCACATCTATTAATTTTAAGTCTTCAATTATTTGTTTTTTTGTTTTTAGCATGTGGCCTGGATACCAGTTGATTCCGACTGATGGAAAACTTTTTGGACTATCATCTTTTT
>USJO01000045.1 GCA_900555075.1 uncultured Clostridium sp. | reverse complement strand
AAGCCGTTTTTATTTTTTAGCCATATACTTTGTTGTCTCAAAAATGGCTATTTTAGGTATGTTGCACACATATATCCTTTTGTTCCTTTTGCCCAACCGTTTTCTATAGAATATACTTTTACTTTTGTTCCATATTTATAGCAAGTAACTCTATTATAATTTGTTCCTGGACCTTGCCTTACATTTAGTCCAGTTCTGGCTGTTACTGTCATTATATTATAACTATCTACATTTTGTATTTTATTTATATAGTCTGTACATACCCATTTACCTTCGCCAATTTTAGCCCAATTTTCTACAATTTCATATACATCTACTTCATTATTTAAAAACAATCTCCCAATTATACTATAATTAATTCCTGCACCAGAGCGAACATTTAAACAAGAGCTTGTCCTTACGTTTACAACTTTATATTTTTCGACTTTAATCTCTGGAACAACTGGAATACTTGTATCTATGTTAGTATCAACGCCAGTTCCTTCATAGCACCATAATTCATTATATCCACCATAAGCTTTCATGTTTTCAAAAGTAACGAATACACTTGTTCCTTCTACTCTAGCCTTTCCACGTCTATATGAAACCTCAAACTTATTCTTATATAAATATGGGTCATAAACTTCGAACTCATTGTCCTTGAATCCAACCAATACAATAAAGTGTCCTCCTGTTGTAAACAGAGTTCCTTTATCGTCAGTACATCTTGCAACAACTAAGCCACCCTTTTCAAGGCATTCCTTTGCTTCTGCTATTTTCCAATTTCTTTGAACTTTTAGTCCATATTTTTCTGTTAAATAACTATCAAAAGCTCTGTTTGAAGTTCCGCCATTAACACGAACTCCATCTCTAATAAAAATATCTCCCATAGTATCTGGGGTAATTATTTCTTTAATCATTGAAACAACCATAGCAGCACAAGCAGCACCACATCCACCAGAACCTATTGTTGCATATGGTAGTTGTTGGCTTGGGTATGGGTGATTAGCCCATCTGTTATCAATTTGACTATAATAAATTTTATTCATCTACCACACCACCTTCCAAGTTTTCTTCATTACCGATATTCTGGAATTTCTGTTGTAGATATTATATTTAGTTTTTTAATTTCTTCTTCCATAAACTATTCCTCCCCATTTTCTTTATTTTCTTTCTTCTTTGTAAAAAAGTATGTAATTACTGCTCCATAGCTTGTACTAAATAACATTAGCAATTCTTTATTGATATCTACATTAACAAACATTAATACTACTAAAGCTATTGTCATTAGCAAAGTTACTATGCTTTTTACATCTATTAATTTTGCAAATTTTTCTTTCATTTTTCACACCTCACTTTAAACCTAATTTTATAGCTATGTAACCTAATATTGTTGATAATATAAAATAGAAAATATAGTCTATTAGTTTGTCCCACTTTCGCCCTTTATTTTTATCCACTTCTTCTAATTTAATATTTATTCCAGCAACATTCTTCTCTACATTTTCCATTCTAAAATCCATCTTTTCCATTATTACATAAGTCTTTTTTAGTTCATCAATATTCTTTTCTTGTTCATCCAGCCTATGATGAGCAGACTTATCGCTCTGCTCTACTTTTACTAGTCGCTCTACTAAATTTGTATCTTCCATACTTTTTCCTTTTCCTTTCTATTAAACTATTTTTCTGACACTAACATTAGGAGTAGTACGATACTTACCATTTTATTTTAATTTAAAAAATTGCAGGCCAAAAGCTCCGCAGGCAAATTGCTTGCCATCCGAGTCATTTTTTAAAGTTATTTCTATGGTTCCATTTGCGGGTACATCTACTACCGCTAACAATTTAGTATATAAAGTGTAAGCATAAACATTTATAATTCCGCCACCAACATATTTTTCATTAGTGTTAACTTTTAATCTTAAATACAGCGTTCTACCTGTTGCTCCGGTAATAGTTTAGAGGCACATCCGCCAAAAACATATACCTTCCTGCCGTTTCTATTGTAAAACTTTTTAAAACGTGTTCTGTTGTGTCTGTTTGAACCGTTAAAGCAGGAACATTAACAGTTTCTAAAGCAGTATTGATATTATTAAGCTGTTTTTCTGTAATTGCTTTGTCTCCATTAATATCAACATAATCTTTACCAACTCGAAGAACTGGAATGCCTTTTGTTAATACCACAGGGTCGCTATATACTGTCATTAACTGGTCATCTATCATAAATTCAAATGTGTATTCTTTGTTATGGTCTAAATTCTCTAATAATTCTGTATATGTAAATGTATTTTCTGTTATTATAGGTGTTAAAGTAGTCCAATTTGTATATTCTCCTTTTCCTTCTTTGTATCTATACTTTAAAACTAAACTATTATTTACATTTCCAAAGCTGTTATTAAAATAGTTCCCTTTTATTGTCATATTAGCATTATCTGCTGTACTTTCTGGTCTCTTAACAATAATGCTTGTAAATGCTAATCTTATGTATTCTATCCAGACTAGAGTATAATCAACACTTTTTGAATATCCTCTACTGTCTGTTGCTTTTACACTTATGTATTTACTGTTTATATTATTGAACTGTGTTACAGCTGTACTACTTGTCCTTCCATCTCCTGTATTTGTATAGTAGCTACTAATACTAGCACTATTTTTAGCAGTTGCACTTGCTGTTACTTTTGCGTTAGAAAATCCTTTTATAAACTTTATATTGCTTCCTGTTAATGCTATAGTTGTGTCATTTGTATCTACTATACTAGCTGATACTGTTGGAATACATTCACTTTCTTTTGCATAAGCTGTGAAATTGCAGGTAGATGTTCCTATTAGAATATCTCCAGAATAAGTTTGACAAGTTATTGTTCCTACTCCAGACTTTGCATTTGGTATCTGTGCATATAAACTAGAAGCTGGTATTGTTGCTCCTAGTGTTGTAGCACTTGTTTTTGTTGCTATTGTTCCACTAGCATTTCCAAAAGCCCATGTTACTGTGTGAGTAAAGCTATTACTTGCTCTTGAAATTACTATTGTTGTTGCGTCTCCTATATTAAACGAACTACAAGATACACTTGAAGTACGAGGTATCGTTGTCAATACTTTCGATGCACTTCCTATTATCGTCCCAACACGGCTGTGTCCAGACACCCATTTGAAAGACGCATAAGCAGTTTTATTTCCATCGGAATTATGAACAATGTCAGCTGAAACTTGACCTAAAAGTATTCGTTTACTTGAACCAAAATTAAAGCTATCAATTGTAATGTTTTGAGCAACAGTATCAAGCTTAAGTTCTGCATTACTAGGGTATCCTGAAAAAGAATTTTCATTACTGTCTGCACACGCATAGAAGTTTGCGTAACAATTGCTTAGATTTTCAGCAATTGATTGATAGTTTTGTACAATTTCAATTTCTCCCCAAAAGCCCATTTCTACACCTCCAAATCCGTTAATTCTTGAATATTTGAAACCAGATGATGGAAATCGGTGCAAGCTTCTCCGTTTTCGTCTGTTGCTTTTACTATTTGCAAGTTTCCTATCTGTGCACTTCCTACAACTATAAGCTTTTGTATGCCTGTTCCTTTATCATTAAAAATTGCTTTTAATTCGTTATAAGAATATACTCTCATTCCAGAGTTGTTAATTTTTGCATTAACTGGGTCATCTGATTTTGCTATAGACAATTCATCGGTATTGAACGTATAAGACATGCTTTTTATTGTCTCTGAGTTTTCTTTTAGCTCTTCGTTTATCGTTTTTGTTTTCTCTTCAAACTTAATTTCGTACTTATTTACTCTTTGCTCCGTTGTTGATACTGTTTCATTTAATTCTATTAAATTGTTATTTATCGTGTTGATATTAGATTTTGTTTTTGATACTTCAGATACTATTTCATCTACTGTTATCTTCTGTTCTGCTAGTTTCTTTGTTGTTTCTGTATAGTTTTTTTCTGCATTCTGCTTAGTTTCATACACGTCTAAACCGTTATCTCTCATATATGTAACTTTTGCATATGCTGTTGACGTTATGTTTGTTACGTTTTTATATGTTGTTAATGCTTTTATTTTCTCCCAAGCTTCTTGCTGTTCTGCTGTGTATGGGATTGTTTCTTCTTCTGATAGTTCGTATTCTACTGTAATAGGGTGTTCTGATAGCCAAGTTTTCCATTTAGCTACTCTTTGGTCTTTCGTATCACTCGAAACTATTCCTGTTGCTGTCTTATTTATTGTTATACAGAATACCGTTGTTGCCCAAAATCCTTGTACATTTGATGAACCTTTTTTAAAATAATCACAAATTACGCTATTTATGTTATTAGTATTTATACCTATATTTCTTATATAAAAATAATCTGTACTGTTATCTTTATTTTCATCTTTACTCCATATTTCACTTCCATCAAATACAACTTGTTTTCTTGCACGATGTATTCCCTCATCATCTAAATAACTTCCTTCCATTAGCTTTTGATTTCCTAATGGAAAAGTTGCTACTTGGGATTTGTAGGGTTCGTAGTCAAAATTTTCTGGTGTAATAGTAGTGTCTTCTAATAACGATAGCCTAAAAGTGATAGAACCAGACTGACCAGCAGAAAATGATATAAATGTTCTTAGTCCAGTGTTTCCTAAAAATTCATCCGATGTTTCATTTATGGAATTATAAATTGTGTTATTAGCTAAAACGGAGAAATTCCTATAAAAATTCGTTTTAAATTGTTGTGGAGATGAATTAACACTCACAAAACTAGCATTACCTGTACCACTTACATTTTTGACTTCTGCAATTACATTGAAGTTAGTTCCAGTTTTTAAATTTAAGTTATTAGTATAGTAATTAAAATATTTTGTAGCTGTTCCGTCAGTATTGTCTCCTGTTACTGTTATCCACCCTTCGTTATCAACTGTTATGCCTTCTGTCACATTATTTGTATCTTGTACATTAAATTTATTCTTCCCTTCAACTTTAAACTCTAATGAGTTGTATGGAACGTATGGGGTTGCTACTGAGCCCTCTTCTATTTGTGCTTTATCAAATACCATAGAACAAATTTTAATAAATCTTTCATATGCTAAATCTTCATTAGTATTAGTAGTTGCAATACAAAAATATAATTTTCCTCCATTTGCTTTTGTGTCACTGTATCCCGTGACAACTCCTATTCCATTTTTATAAACATTATTGTAAATACAACAATGAAACGCCTTTCCTGGTCCAGTAGAATATGTATTTCCAATAGTTAAACCAGCATATACCGAATACCCCAAATTAGTTAAATCTGTCAATTTAAGGTTTGATATTGTGTAAGCAGTGTTCGGTTTTATATTCTTTATTTCAAAAAAAGCATAAGTATTATCATAAGTTAAATTTTCTACATTTATTGCACTTTCATAATCAAACTTATTTTTTCCCTCTATATTTTCTATCTCAATAGGACTGTCTGGTGTTGGTGTTCCTTCTTGTATGCTTTCTCCGTGTAAACTTATATCTACAAAAGGCTCTTCGCTACTGTCTTCTATGTGTATGTTTTTTCCTTCTGCTTCTCCTTGGGTGTTGGTTATGTTTTCTACTGATTGCTCTACTGATGATACTTTACTGGTTATTCCATTTACGTCTTGCT
>USJO01000044.1 GCA_900555075.1 uncultured Clostridium sp. | reverse complement strand
ATACAAATTGCAATAAAAAATCGCAATTTGTAATATAATTGTAATATTTACTTTATTTTTCTATTTCTTCTAATACCTTTATCTCATATCTAATATTACCATACTTACTGCCTTCTTTAATCCTCTATATACTTCTCCTCTTCTTATTTATCATTCAAATACATCTGCCCAATAATACAGTATCCTTCTTTAAAAATATCAAACATAAGAAAAATAATTAACAGACATATTTTGAAATTTAATATATTTTTAATTTTAAACTTGTATTATTTGAATTGTTTAGTATAATATATTTATGGAGGTATGTTTTTATGGATGAGAATGGTTTTATTCAAAAATTTAATTATTCTAAAAATTCTAATAGAAAACAAATATGTAGTATTATCATAGTATCCTTTATCTCTGCAATTATAGGTGGCGCTTGTTCTTTATGTATTTATGCTGGGCTTCATAAAACACCAAGTAACAAAGCTATTGACACGGCAAATAGTAATTCAAAAATTAATTATGATATTAGCGATTTAAATTTATCACAAGTTTCTTTGTCTAATTATTCTGATACTGCAATATATGCTGCACAAAAGGCTTTACCTTCTATGGTAAGTATTACAGTAGAATATGATGTAAATTATATGGGAATGAAAAAATCTGCTGCCGGAGCCGGTTCTGGTGTTGTTATTAGTGATGATGGCTATATACTTACAAATAATCATGTTATAAGTTCATCAGATTCATCTTCTTTTTATCAAGTATCTGATGCAAAATCTGTTAAGGTTAAAATTTACGGAGATGAAACGGAATATACTGCTGAAATTATTGGAACAGATAGTCAAACAGATTTAGCTGTTTTAAAAATTGATAAAACTGGTTTAACCGCAGCTGAATTTGGCGATTCTAGTTCTGTTCAAATTGGAGAATTTGTTTTAGCAATTGGTAATCCTTATAACTTAGATTATTCAGTTACTGCAGGTATAATTAGTGCATTAGATAGAAAAATGACTATTGAAAACACTACTTATAAAGTAATTCAAGCTGATTGTGCAATAAACTCTGGTAATAGTGGTGGTGCATTAGTTAATAGCAAAGGTCAAGTTATTGGTATTACTACTTTAAAATTATCTGGTACAGGGATTGAAGGAGTAAGCTTTGCTATACCTATTAATGATACTATTTCTATTTATCAAACCCTAATTGAAAAAGGTAAAATTTCAAGACCTTTTGTTGGTATTTCTGGTTTAGACATAGACGAAGCAGCTGCTATTAGAAATGGATTGACTAAAGGAATTTATGTTGATAGCGTAGTAAGTGGTAGTGCCGCAGAAGAAGCTGGAATAAAATCTGGTGATGTAATTGTTTCATTTGATGGAAAAAGTATTTCAACAATGGATGAATTGAATGAAATTAAGAATACAAAAAATATTGGAGATAAAGTTGAAATTGAATTTTATAGAAAAAATGAATTAAAAACTGTTACAATTACATTAGGAGAAATTTAAAATTAAATAAAGAAGGAATATATAATTTAAAGAAAGAATATATAACTTTTCGAAATATTATATATTCTTTCTTTGTTTTACTTTCCTATCTTTGTCCCTTATCATAAGGGATTCCTTCTGCTTTAGGTGCTGCCGATTTCTTTGAGGTTAGTATTAAAACAATAAGTGTTACTATATATGGTATCATTAAATATATGTAATTTGAATCTTTTATATTTTCAAATTGTGGTAAAAATGAAAGTGAACCACTATAATTTCCAAGTATTTTGAAAAATGCAAAAAACATTGAAGCAAAGAATATGCTTACTGGTTTCCAGTTACCAAATATCATAACAGCTAAAGCTAAAAATCCATATCCTGCAACTGATGATTGAAAACCCGCTCCTGCTGCTATTGTATATGCCATTCCTCCAATTCCGCCTAAAATTCCAGAAATTATAACTCCTGCATATCTCATTTTATATACATTTATACCTACTGATGCGGCTGCTTGTGGATGTTCTCCACAGGCACGTAATCTTAATCCAAACTTTGTTTTATATAATATTATAATTGATATTAATAGTATTACTAATGCAATTGGTGTTGTTAAATATAGGCTCTTGAAAATCAAGTTGTGCCAAAAGCCTGTGCCTTCTGCTAGTCCAAAAGTGCTTTCAGTCATTCTTATCCAAGTTGGAATATTTATTACTGTATTTCCTTGTCCTTGAATTGCCCATGAAAGTACAACTGCAAAAGCTGGTGCAAGCATATTTAATGCTGTTCCTCCTATTGTTTGGTCTGCTTTTAGATTTATTGCAGCAAAAGCTAGTAGTAAAGAGAAAACCGCTCCTGCTAAAGCAGAAATTCCTATTGTTATAAGCATTGCTATAATTGGATGAGCTGGACCAAAGCCAGATAGATTAAATGTCCTTAGTACTAAGCATCCTATAAGTGCTCCTATTATCATAATACCTTCTAGTGCAATATTTATTACACCACTTCTTTCTGAAAACATTCCTCCTAGTGCAACAAGCATTAAGGGAATTGCAAATATTATTGTTGAGCCTAATATATCTCCAAGCATTTCTATTGTCATTTATTTTGCACCTCCCTTTTGTTCTTTTTCTATTTTTATTTCTTCTTCTCTATGTTTTTTACTAAATATTTTTTCTATAAATAATCTTATTAGGAATGAAAATGCACTTAAGTAGATTATTGCTGATATTATTATATTTATTATTTCACTACTAAATTGATATCTTTGAAGTGCTTCTCCTCCAACTTGTATGTATGATATAAACAAACTACTAAATATTACTCCTATTGGATTTGATGCTGCAAGTAATGCTACTGGTATTCCATTAAAGCCCATTGCCAATAGGCTTTTTTCTATAACATATTCTGCTGTTCCACTTAAAAAATATATTCCACCTGCTAGTCCTGCAATTCCACCTGCTATAACCATTGAAAGTACAATGTTTTTCTTTGCATTTATTCCTGCATATGTGCTTGCATTTTTATTATATCCACATGCTTTTATCTCATATCCAAAAGTTGTTTTGTTTAAAACTACATAAGCAATTATTGAAACTGCTATTGCTATAAAGATGCTTATATTCATATATGAAGAGCCACCAAACAAAGTATCTAGCCCTGCTTTTGGAATTGTTGTTTGAACTCCATAAAACTTTTCAACTAATGCAAGTTTTACTGTTCTATTTGTTATAGAACCTGCCCAATAATTTTGTATCATTTGTGGTATGTTTCTTATAAGTAGGTTAACTAAAAATAGGCCTGTCCAGTTAAGCATTATACAAGTAATTACTTCGTTAACATTAAAATGTGCTTTAAATAATCCTGGAAGGATTCCCCATAATGCTCCTCCAATCATTGCTAGTAACAAGGAAATATACCATGGTGTTCCAAGTACGGTGGCTGCAAAAAGTGCACAAAATGCTCCTATTGTGTACTGTCCTGATGCACCTATGTTAAATAGCCCTGTTTTAAATGCAAATGCAACTGAAAGTCCAGTAAGTATTAATGGTGCAGCTTGATAAAGAACTTTTGCAAATTTTTCAGCTGTTGATATTCCTGTTCCAATTAATGCTTCAAACCCTACTAGTGCTCTTGAACTATCAAAAACAAATAGTAATATAAGTCCAAGTATTAATCCAACTAATATTGAAACAAGTGATGCTGATATACTAAAAATTGCTTTTTTATTTATTTTCATTTCTATCAGCCTCCTTACTTTTGTTTCTATTTGCTCCTGCCATGTATAATCCAAGTTCACTTAGTGTGGTTTTTTTAGGATTTAATTCCCCTACAATTTCCCCTTCATATATTACTAATATTCTATCAGAAAGATTCATTACTTCATCTAATTCTAAAGAAATTAGCAATACAGCTTTTCCTTTATCTCTTTGCTCAACTAATTGTTCATGAATATATTCTATTGCTCCAACATCTAATCCTCTTGTTGGTTGTACTGCAACTAGTAACTCTGGATCTTTATCTATTTCCCTTGCAACAATTGCCTTTTGCTGGTTTCCTCCAGACATTCCTCTAACAATTGATACTGGTCCTTCACCTGAACGAATATCATATTCTTTTATTAATTTTTCTGCATATTTTCTTACTTCTTTTTTCTTTATAAATCCTGCCTTTTCAAACTCTGGCTCCCAATATCTTTGAAGTATTAAATTTTCCTCTAGTGTATAGTCTAGAATTAATCCATGTTTATGTCTATCTTCAGGAATATGACTCATTCCAAGTTTTGACCTATTTCTAATTTTTGCTTTTGTTATATCATGTCCTAAAAATTCTATTGTTCCTCCTGAGACCTTTTGAAGTCCTGTTAGTGCTGATACAAGCTCTGTTTGTCCATTTCCATCAATACCTGCAATACACACTATTTCGCCTTTTCTAACTTCAAATGACACATTCTTTACAGCATTATTTTTATGTACTTTTGAAGGAACTGTAAGATTATTTACTTTAAAGATTACCTTTCCCGGTATTATATCTTTTTTATCAACAGTAAAATTTACTTTTCTTCCTACCATCATTTTTGATAATTCTTCTTTAGTTGTGTTTTTTATTTCTACTGTTCCAATTCCTTTCCCTTTTCTTAGGACTGTGCATCTATCTGCAACAGCCATTATTTCATTTAATTTGTGTGTAATAAATATTATTGATTTTCCTTCTTTTGTAAAGTCTCTCATTATATTCATTAATTCATCTATTTCTTGAGGTGTTAATACTGCTGTTGGTTCATCGAATATTAAGATATCATTATCTCTGTATAACATTTTTAATATTTCAACCCTTTGTTGCATTCCTACACTTATATCTGATATTAGAGCATCTGGGTCTATTTTTAGTTTGTATTTTTCACTTAGTTTCATTACCTTTTTTCTAGCCTCATCTTTTTGTAAAAACCCAAGCTTATTTGGTTCTACTCCAAGGATAATGTTATCTAATACGGTAAAGCACTCTACTAATTTAAAATGCTGATGCACCATTCCTATATTTAATGCATTAGCATCATTCGGGGAATTTATTTTAATAACTTTACCATCTTTTTTAATTGTTCCTGCTTCTGGTTGATATAATCCAAAAAGAACACTCATAAGTGTTGATTTTCCCGCTCCATTTTCTCCAAGCAGAGCATGTATTTCACCTTTTTTTAATTGAAGTGTTACATTATCATTTGCTTTAATTCCTGGAAATTCTTTTGTTATATTTAACATTTCAATTACATAGTTTTCTTTATTTCCCATTTTTCCCTCTCTTATTGTTAAGAGGCTAGGCAATATTTATGCCCAGCCTCTAGCCGTTTTTATTAAAATTAGTTTTGATAATCTACTTTTATAGATGTTTTTGGATTATTTTTAATATCATTGCTTACTTCTATTTTTCCAGATTTTACATCTTCAAAAAGTTTGTTATATTCTTCTACTGAAAATTTTGTCAATCTCCAAGATTCTTTTGCTGTTGGTAATCCAACGCAATTATCTTTTGCTCCAAGTTTTGATGTTTTTCCAGCTAGGTCTTCTGTCCATTTCTTGTTTTGTGTACCATATAATTCACCTAATGCTAAAACAACTGAGTTTTTAAGCTCTTTCATTGCAGAAGTAATTATTACTTTTGATTCTGCTGATTGGTCAACGTCAACACCAATTACTTTTCCATTTGCTGCTTCTGCTGCACTAACTGCTGATAGGTAAATTTGTCCACCACATGCAAATACTACTTCTGTTCCTTCACTATACCAAGCTTCCATTTTTGTTTTGATTTCGTCAGATGCTGAAAATACTCCTGAATACCAATATTTGATTGATACATCATTTTCAACTCCTAACTTCTTTGCTGCATCATTTGCACCTTGAACAAATCCAAATCCAAAACGGATAACTGCATCAACATCCATACCACCTAGGAATCCTAGTTTTCTGTATCCTTCCATAACTGCTGCATATCCTGCAAAATATCCTGATTGTTCTTCTTGGAATAATATACAATGAACATTTTTTTCTGTTTTGTATTTATAGTTTTCATCATGTGGTTCACCATCAATTAATAAGAATTGAACATCTGGGTATTGAGTTTGTGCTTGGTATATAGCCTCTTCGCATAACATTCCTGGGCAAACTACAACCTTTGCTCCTGTTTCAATTGCTGTTTTAATTGATTCAAGACGAGCTGCTGTTGAATCTTCAGATGGTTTGTAGTAGTTGTAAGATATGTTATTTGCTTTTGCATATGCTTCTACACCCTCCCAAGTTCCTTGGTTAAAAGATTTGTCATCAATATTTCCTACGTCTGTTACAAGTGCGATTTCATATTTGTCGTTTTTCTTTTGCTCTTCTTTTTTACCACATCCTGTAAAAACTAGGCATGACACTACAAGTACGACTACTAATGCTACAATAGTAAGTTTTTTCATATCAAAAACTCCTTTCAAAAATAATATTCGTCTTTTCTAGACTGACTAGATTATATCAATACAATGTTACAATTACAAGCTTTTTTAATATTTTTTTTAAAAAAATTAGCAATCAGACTGAATTAATTAATATCAATGGTTACGATACTTCTCCTCAACTCCATGCCACACTACTTACTAGTACTTCTCCTAATTCTGGGATTTCAGATTTTAGAGAAACTAA
>USJO01000043.1 GCA_900555075.1 uncultured Clostridium sp. | reverse complement strand
GTATATATCATTTTTTCTTGCTTTGTCAATCACTTTTTGTTTTTTTATTTTTTTGCTATACTTTTTGTTTCACATCAATTGTAACATTACATTAGGCATATTTTTTGTTTAAAAAATTCTTCGTTCCTATTGATAACAAGTTCTCATTCTAACTCAAATGCACCTGTGTATAATTGATAATATTTTCCTTTTTGAGTTATTAGTTCGTTATGGTCTCCTCTTTCTATTATGCGTCCATGTTCTAGTACTATTATAGCTTTTGCATTTCTTACTGTTGATAATCTGTGAGCTATTACAAAAACTGTTCTGCCCTCCATTAGTTTATCCATTCCCTCTTGTACTATTTTTTCTGTTCTTGTATCTATTGAACTGGTTGCCTCATCTAGTATCATTACTGGCGGGTCATTTATTGCTGCTCTTGCTATTGCTAAAAGTTGACGCTGTCCTTGTGATAGATTTGATCCATTTGATGTTAAAATGGTATCATATCCTTTTGGAAGTCTCATTATAAAATCGTGAGCATTGGCTAGTTTTGCTGCTTCTATTACTTCTTCATCTGTAGCATCTTCTTTACCGTATTTGATGTTTTCTTTTATTGTTTCAGTAAATAAGTTCGTATCTTGTAATACCATTCCTAATGACCTTCTTAAATCCGGCTTTCTAATTTTCTTTATGTTTATTCCATCATATCTTATCTTTCCATCATCAATATCATAAAATCTATTTATTAAGTTTGTAATCGTTGTTTTTCCCGCTCCTGTTGCTCCTACAAAGGCTATCTTTTGACCTGGTTTTGCATACAAAGACACATCATGTAAAACTAATTTCCCTGGTTCATATCCAAAGTTTACGTGTTCTAATTCTATATATCCTTTTAGTTCCTCATATGTGGTAGTTCCATCGTGATGAGGATGTTTCCATGCCCACATTCCTGTACGTTCTTTAGTTTCTACAATTTCTCCATCTACCTTTTTTGCATTTACAAGTGTTACATAACCATTGTCTTGTTCTGGCTCTGTATCTATTAATTCAAATATTCTTCCTGCACCAGCTAGTGCCATAACTACAGAATTCAATTGATTAGACATTTGCATTATTGGTTGATTAAAACTTTGTGTTAATTGTAAAAAGGTTGCTATTGCGCCTATTGTGAGTGTTCCATTTCCTTTTATTGCTATTGCTCCACCAATTATTGCAACTAAAACATATTCTAAGTTTCCTAAGTTGTTTAACATTGGCATTAATATGTTGGCGAATTTATTTGCTGTTGTCATGTTTTCACATAATTCTTCATTTATTTTGTCAAATTTTTCTTTTGCTTCATCTTCATATGTGAATACCTTTATAATCTTTTGTCCATTTATCATTTCTTCAATGTAGCCATTAACTTTTCCAAACGTTTCCTGTTGTTTTACAAAGTACTTTCCACTTTTTCCTGCCACTTTTCCTGTTATATTAAGCATTAAGAAGATGAATACTATTATAAATATTGTAAGTGGTATACTTGTCATTATCATTGCTATAAATACTGCTATTACTGATGTCATTGAAGCTATGAATTGTGGTAGGCTTTGTGAAATCATTTGTGACAAGGTATCTACATCATTTGTATAATAGCTCATTATTTCTCCATGCGTATGTGTATCAAAATATTTTATTGAAAATGTTTGCATTTTATTAAACATTTCATCTCTTATTTCTTTTAATACTCCTTGTGATATTCTTGCCATTATTCTTGTATATATAAAGGTTGATAAAACTCCTATTAAGTATATTATACCCATTGTAATTATTGCTTTTAGAAGCCCTGTGAATACTGGGTTTGACTCTAGCAATAATGGTGAAATATAATCATCAATTAGTGTTCCCAAAAACATTGAACCAGCAACACCTGCAACTGAACTAATGATTATGCAAAAAAATACTACTATTAAATGCTTTTTGTAACTCTTAGTTATGTATTTAAGGAGTCTTTTAGCTGTTTTCTTTTTGTTTTTCACCATGTTTGGTGTCATTCCTGCCCCTGTTTTTTTATTAGGCGTTCTCATCATTATCGCCTCCCTTTACTTGTGACTCGTATACTTCTTTATATATTTCGTTTGTTTTTAATAATTCCTCATGGGTTCCTGTTCCATTTACAGTTCCATTATCAAGTACTATTATTTTGTCTGCATCTTGAACTGATGATATTCTTTGAGCAATTATTATCTTTGTTGTATTTGGTATATTCTCTTTGAAGGCTTTTCTAATTAAACTATCTGTTTTTGTGTCTACGGCACTTGTTGAGTCATCTAATATTAGTATTTTTGGTTTTTTAAGAAGTGCTCTTGCTATACATAAACGCTGTCTTTGACCACCTGATACATTTGTTCCTCCTTGTTCAATATATGTATCGTATTTATCTGGAAATTCTTGAATAAATTCATCTGCCTGTGCTAATTTGCAAACTTGAATCATCTCTTCATCTGTTGCATTTTTATCTCCCCATCTTAAATTATCCTTTATGCTTCCTGAAAATAATACATTTTTTTGTAATACAACAGAAACTTCATTTCTTAAAGCCTCTATATCATATTTTTTTACGTCTTTTCCTCCAACTTTTACTGTTCCTTCAGTTGCATCATATAACCTTGGAATTAAGTTAACCAAAGTTGATTTTCCTGAGCCTATTCCACCAATTATTCCTACCGTTTCACCTGATTTTATCTTTATGTTTATATTTTTTAAACATTCTTTTTTCTTGTTACCGATATAGCTAAATGAAACATTATCAAATTCAATTGAGCCATCTTTTATTTCTTTTACTGGTTTTTTAGGATTTTTTAAATCAAGTTCTTCAATTAGTATTTCATATATTCTCTCAGCTGAATTTCTTGCCATTGTGCTCATTACAAGTAGCATTGCAAGCATCATTAAGCTTGATAGTAGACGAATTCCATAAGTAATTAAACTTGTAAGTTGGCCAACTTCCAAGTCTACCATATTTGTTGTTACTATAATTTTTGCACCAAGCCATGATATTAGGATAATTGCAGAATACATTGCGAACTGCATAACTGGGTTTGTTAATGACATTAGTTTTTGTGCTTTACTAAAGTCCATATATATTTCATTTGATATCTTTCCAAACTTTTTCTTCTCACTTTCTTCCAGTAAATATGATTTTACAACTCTTATACCAGTGGTGTTTTCTTCTACTACATTATTTAATGAATCATATTTTTGGAATACTTTTTCAAATATCGGATGTGCTCTGCTTATAATAAAGTATAAAACAATTCCAATTACTGGTATTAATCCTAGGAATATTAAAGATAATTCTGCATTTATCGTAAATGACATAACTAGTGAGAATATTAGCATTAATGGAGTTCTTACAACAATTCTTGTAATCATTTGAAATGCCATTTGAACGTTTGATACATCTGTTGTAAGTCTTGTTACTATACTTGATGTGCTAAATTTATCTATGTTTGTGAAGGAAAAATTTTGAATTTTATAGTATAAATCCTTTCTCAAGTTTTTAGCAAATCCCGCTGAAGCCTTTGAGGCTGTAACACCAGATAGCATTCCGAAGGCTAAAGATAATAATGATGTCACAACTAAAAGTACACCTATTTTTAATACTTGATTCATATTCCCCGCATATATTCCTTTATCAATTAACTCTGCCATAAGTAGTGGTATAATTACCTCCATTATTACTTCTAAAGTTACTAAAAAGGGTGTAATAATTGCGGTTTTTTTATATTCCCTTACTGATTTCCCTAGCGTTTTTAGCATTTCTATCATAAAAAATATCAATCCTCTCTTAAATTTTTCCATATGGTATTCTAATTGTTTTTTCTTAAATTCTTCTTAAAATCCTATCATTGTATTATACTTTCAATTAATTCTTTAGTCAATACATTATGTAAAAGTTTTTAAATTTGATTTTTTTATGTAAATATTGTATAATATAGGTGTAACAACTACTTGTTACGCCTTTGAAAATATATAAATTTTCGGAGGCGTAGTCCTCCGAATAATTAAAAGGAGGAAACTTTTATGAAGCGTTATTTTGCACCCACTCTCGTATTCGCAATAGTATTTGCAATATTTGCTATTGCACTCACTTTCACATCTTTCAATGTGGAATGGTTGCTTACCATTATAAAATGGTTACTTCTTTGCACAACGTCCTTCATCCTTGGACTTGCGTTTGGAAGATGTCAAAAAAAATAAGCTTCAAAAGAGGAAACTTTTTAAAGTTTCCTCTTTTATATTCTAAAAAAATAAAATGTAACCCAAGGGTTACATTTTGGTGGACAGGGATGGATTCGAACCATCGTACTCGTACGAGAACAGATTTCTTACTATTATAGCTTTCGCTACCATTTATTTTAAAATAAATGTTTCTAGTCTGGACTTTCTCTTCATCTTATATAAGATGTCAGGTGTAAAGTCTCTACACTCAAGATTTCTCTTTAGCTCGGGATTATCATCAGCTTACCTGTTAAGACTTCCCCGACTTAGCCTGATTATCACTATGTAATCACTTACATAGGCTGCAAATTTTATCTTAATTAGATTAAGCTTACAGTCTGCCGCCTTTAGCCACTCGGCCACCTATCCATATATAAATAAAAATTGGTGCTCCCTCAAGGATTCGAACCTTGGACCCACCGGTTATGAGCCGGTTGCTCTGACCAACTGAGCTAAGGGAGCATTTCTCGAACGCAAGAATTATTATAAGATATTTTTTGACATATGTCAATACTTTTTCGAAAAAAAATTTTTTTTCTTGTAATTTTTTTACAATACTGTATTTTTGTGGTATAATTCTATACAAAACTTTAAAACATATAATAAATAAGAAAGGGTGAAAATATGAAAAGAACTAAATTAAAAGACAGAGTATTACCTACATACACAAAAGGAGAAGAAATTTTTAACATGGTTTCACATATTGTTGGCGCACCTCTTGGTATTGTGGCAATTGTTTTGGGCGTTATATTTTCAGCAATAAATAAAAACGGATATGGAATAGCATCAAGTATTGTTTATGGAATTACATTAATTTTGTTATATACCATGTCTAGTATTTATCATGGATTAAATCCAAAACTTAAAGCAAAAAAGGTATTCCAAATAATAGACCATTGTTCAATATTTTTACTAATAGCTGGTACATACACTCCATTTGCTTTGTGTACTTTAAGAGAATATAGTCCTGCCGTGGGATGGACTATATTTGGAATAGTGTGGGGAATGGCTGCTATAGGAATAACTTTAAATGCAATAGATTTGAAAAAATTTAAAGTGTTTTCTATGATATGCTACTTATGTATGGGGTGGTGCATTATTGTAAAAATAGGGGTTGTATTTAAACAACTTGGAACAACGGGTTTTGCGTTACTCCTATCAGGAGGAATAGTGTACACAGTGGGAGCAATTTTTTATGGACTAGGCAAAAAGAAAAAATGGATGCACTCAATTTTCCATTTAGCATGTGTTGTTGGCAGTTTATTACAATTAATATGTATTTTACTATATGTAGTTTAAAATCTACTTTAAGCTTTGAAACATAAAGATGGAATTCGATATATTTTTGTGCTATAATAAAGGTATATAATTTTAGAAAAGAGGTCACACAAGCGTGAATACTAGAACAAGACGGAAAAGACAATTAACCATGTTTTACTTTATATTTACCGTGATTATATACTTTGTTGTATTAGCAATTGTAATTTTTACATTTATGAAATGCAACAAAAGAATTGCAGGTATGAGTATAAGCAAACAGGATTGCATGGTAAGCAAAACTTTGCCTGATGTGCCTTCGATGGCTATTCAACATATAAAGTATGAAAATACTTTTTTATATGAAGAAGAATTGAAGGCTGAAGAGGAAAAAAGAAAACAAGAGGAGGAACAAAGAAAAAAGGATCTCATCGAAACTATTGCCAAAGTTGTGTATGCTGAAGCAAGAGGAGAGTCTTTTACAGGACAGGTTGCTGTTGCAGCAACAATTATGAACAGGCTTGAGTCTGAAGAATTTCCCAATGAACTAACAAAAGTGCTTGAGCACTATACACCACGGTATAAAGAGGTTACAACCGAAATGCTTGAACAAAATCCTAGCTGCTTAAAGGCTGCTGAAAAAGCATACAATGGAGAAGACCCATTAGCAGAATTTTTAGGTGGTCCAACCTTGTTTTTCTACAATCCTGAAAAATCAGATGAAGATGAAGTAGAAGCAAGAAAAGCAAGTGGTGAAAGTGAAAACCAGGCAGCAAGTTACTGGAAAGCAAAACCGGTCGCACTGATCGATATCGCAGAGGCACTTGCGATTGCATTTGCAATCGTAGCAATTTCTACAGCAATTGCAGATTTCTTTGCAGGATTGATTCCAACAAGTAATTTTGGACTGTCATTATTAAACGGTCTTCTTGGAAACAAATATTTGATCATGCCTACATTGACCATGTTATTGGCAACAATTAAACCAGAATTTATGGGAAATATTGGTGGCGCACAGGAAATTGGTACATTCCTGATTCATATCTTCTTTGCAGTAATCGGTGTTCCGGCATCTATCTACCTGATCGTGACACAGGCACCATTACTCCTTGTATTCTGTGCAATCATCGTTGGTATGAACATGATCGTCTCCTTTGTATTTGGTAAGATTTTCAAATTCAACCTGGAAGAGATCTGTATTGCATCGAATGCAAATATAGGTGGACCTACAACAGCCGCAGCGCTTGCAATTGCAAAAGGATGGCAGGCAATGGTAGTTCCGGCACTTCTGGTCGGTACTCTTGGATATGTCATTGGTAACTACTATGGAATCTTTATAGGAACATTCCTTGGAAGATAATGATAATACAAATCCGAGCTAAATAAAAAGAGAATGAACTGTATTTGCAATGAAAATTAAAATACAGTTCATTCTTTTTTTGGGGATATACCTATAATAATTCGGCCATTAGATTGGCGTATATCTTTTCATTCTTTTGTGTCCAGTTTGCTGCAATTGCCATTGCTTCAGATTCCGTTGGAACAGTGAGCGTCAGGTCGATTAAAGGAGCATCACGTTCCAGTATCTGACAGCGGACACAATATTCCATGTTGGGATTTCGATAATAGTCAGCTTTTAT
>USJO01000042.1 GCA_900555075.1 uncultured Clostridium sp. | reverse complement strand
TGGGAGTATCTTATTTTTTTATTTTAAAATTTCCCCGAAATTATTTTACACTATTCAACCAAAATTGCTTATACTGTGTTTGTAATTATTAACCCTCAAGTTCCATATTTTTGTTTTTAGCGTTTTATTATTGACAAATTAAATTATTTAGAGGTATATTATATGTGGTAATTTAAATTTTTTTAAAATTTTGTGTCGAAATATGATATTAAACATAAACAATTACCTTTATTAGTTGTTTATGTAGGGAGTGCTTTTATGTTACATTTTGTTTTATGTGATGACAATGCTCAAATATTAAACAGATTAGTAAAAGTTTTAGAAGCAATCTTTGTTAAAAATGATATTGACGCACAAATATCTTTTGCATCTACTACCTCTGCTGAAGTTTTGAGTTACGTTGAAACTAACGTAGTTGATGTTCTAATATTAGATATTAATTTAAAATCTAGTGTCTCTGGTTGTGACATTGCAGATATTGTACGCAAAAAAAATAAGGATATTTATATTATCTTTTTAACTGCTCACCTAGAATATGCCTTAATTGCTTATAGGTATAAAACCTTTGACTATTTATCAAAACCTATAACTGATGAGAGGCTAGAAGAAACTATTCTTCGATTGGTTGAAGATACTAGAGAATCTCACGCACAATTCATAAAACTTGGCAACAGCACATTTATAAAGCAAGATGATATTAATTATATAAAAAAAGATGGCATGAAGTTAGTTTTCTGTACCCATACTCGCAATTATGAGATATATAGTTCTTTTTCTAAAATTCAAAATTGTCTGCCAGACAATTTTGTTAGATGCCATAAATCATATATTATAAACGTTAATAATGTTACTCACTTTACTGTGGGTGATAAAGTAGTATTATTTGAACATAATTCTTCTTGCTCTATAGGAGCTAAATATAAAAATAAATTTCTGGAGGTTTTTAATTATGGAAATTTTACAAACGATTTGGACTGCGTTAACAAATGAAAATCAAACTTTGATTAACATCCTTAGTATTCCAATGACTATTATTGAAATAAGTCTAGCACTTATGTTGTTTACACAAATTTTAAACATATCATATACAAATAAACAAAAGTTAATATATTTAATAACTTTTTCTATTATTGCATTAACTTCATTGTATTTTATACCAGCACCATATAATACTTTCATTAATATTGCAGTATTGCCTATTTTAGTATACTTTGTTTTAGAAACAAACGCATTAAAGTCTATTTTAACCGAGGTAGTATTTTACTTTGCCATTTTCTTTATTACAACCTTGATAATGAGTTTGTACACATTAATTTTTAAAATTGATTCAATGAAACTTATGAATATACCAATACATAGAATACTATATTCTTTAATTGTTTATACTATATTATATTTTATCTACAAATTATGTAAGACCAAAAATATACGTATCACTTTTTTTGATAAATTTGATACTTTAAATTATAATATTATAATTGTTAACCTTATTGTTGGAATAATCGCAATAGCTATACAAGCATATACTCAATATTTATATATAAATTATATTCCAATTCATTTGGTATTTATTTCTTTAGCTTTATTAGTAGTTTATTTTCTTATTAGTCTATATAGTTTATTTAGAACTAGTAAGCTTGAGGAAACCAAGCAATTATTAGAAACCGAAAAAATGTATAACAAAAACTTAAATACCCTACACGATAATATTAGAGGGTTTAAACATGATTTTAATAATATTGTTCAAGCAATTGGTGGATATCTTTCTACAAATAATATAGATGGTTTAAAAGTATATTATAAAGACCTCTTAGAGGAATGCCAAATTAATAATAATTTAGCTGTTTTAAATCCAGAACTTATTAATAATCCTGCAATATATAGCTTACTTGCTGATAAATACAATAAAGCCGAAGAAGATAATATAAAATTAAACTTGGAAATTATGGCAGATTTAAGTAATTTAAATATTAAAACTTATGAACTAACTAGAATACTTGGAATACTATTTGATAATGCTTTGGAGGCAGCTTCTAAATGTGATAAAAAAATTGTAAATATCTCCTTTAGAAATGATGCATCTCATAATAAAATTTTAATTATTATTCAAAATACATATAAAAATAAAGACATTAATATAGATAAAATTTTCGAAAAAGGTTATTCTTCCAAGGAAAATATCGATGAAAAACATTCTCATGGATTAGGTTTATGGGAGGTTAGAAAATATTTAAAGAAAAATACTAACTTAGATTTATATACTACAAAAAATGATGAGTTTTTTACACAACAATTTGAAATTTATAAATAAAGAGTAATACCTAGACTTCATGTTCTAGGTACTACTTTTATTTTAAACTAATCTTTTTTTATTAATGATGCTGGCATTTTTGGTTGGTGCCACGCAATGAAAACAAAGCAAGCTGTGTTTGTACTTCTAGCATATTTCTCAGCTAATTTTGCTAATAGTCTTGTCATTGATATCCCCCCTTTTCAATTAATTTTTATGCGTTTTTATTTTGTAGACTGGTTATTTTTTATGTACTCTTCATATCCATATTTATTGCCTGTTATTTTGTACATAAATCTTGTTATTGTAATAGTTTGTAGTAATGTTCCAAATAATAATATATTTGAAACAACTGTATTTTTTATAAACAAAGCTACTAAAAGGGTTGTTGTCATAATTATATATGATAATACTTTTTTAATCTTTCTTTCTTTTTTTCTTAAAATTGGGACTGCTTCTGTATCTGCTGGGGCATATAGCTTAATCATTATCATTGAAAAAATCCATATGCATGCTGTTAATAAATATTGTACTGTTTGTTCCAAAACCATGTATTTACTTAATAAAGCATTGCCTATATAAAATACAGATGTTGCTATTATACATCCTATATGAGTTTGCAAGTGGACTCCACCTGAAACAGTTCGATATGGAGACATTAGTAATAATGTCAATATAGTTAACTCAAATACTCCTGCAAACCACGCTATTGCTCCTATTATAAGAAATTTGGGTATCTCTCCTATCATCAATTGCAACCCATAGTTTATTACTTCTGCCTTTTCATCATCTATGTCTGGCATTTCTTTTCTAATTCGTAAGGTTATTTTATTGCAGATTGCTTCTACCATATAATCACCTCTAGCTTCATTCTATTTCTATGATGATATTTTACAACCTTTTTCGGTATTTTTTTCATTTGTTATATGTAACGCAAAAAATCTTATATGAAAACTTTATATTTTGTTTTCATATAAGATTTTACTTGTTTCATAAAATTTATATAAACTTATTTTTCCCATCTTCCATATATGCCACATGGCAATACTAAGTTTGATGAAATCATTGGCAAACCTATTTCTCCTGCTGATATTTTGCCTTTATATTGTTTTAAATTAAGCTTTAAAATGTTGCTCAATACTTCTGATGATATTCCTGTTGTATATGAATTAATCAAAAAGAATAGTGGATCTTTGCTTAAAACTTTTGTACATAGTTCTACTAAATCCGAAATGTTTTCTTCAAACTGCCATACTTCTCCAGAAGTTCCTCTTCCATATGATGGTGGATCCATTATTATTGCCTCATATGTATTTCCTCTTCTTATTTCTCTTTGAACAAATTTTATAACATCATCTACAATATATCTTACTGGTTTTTCTTGTAATCCTGATGATGCCACATTTTCTTTTGCCCATATTACCATTCCTTTTGAACTATCTATATGACATACAGAAGCACCTGCTGCAAGGCATGCTACTGTTGCTCCTCCAGTATATGCGAATAAATTTAGTACCTTAATTGGACGCTTTGCTGATTTAATTTTATCCATCATCCAATCCCAATTTACTGCTTGCTCTGGAAATAAACCTGTATGTTTAAATCCCATTGGCTTGATATTAAATGTTAAGTTTTTGTATTTAACCTGCCAAGATGCTGGTAACTTTGTTTTGTAACTCCAAGCTCCTCCACCTGTTTTACTCCTTTTATATATAGCATTTGCTGTCTTCCATTTTTCTGGAAAACTTTGATTTTTCCAAATAATTTGTGGGTCTGGTCTAATTAATGTATATCCTCCCCAACGTTCTAATTTTTCTCCATTTGCCATATCTAGTATTTCATAATCCTTCCAATTTGTTGCTATGTTCAATTAAAACCTCTCCTTTAAAATTTGTTTAGTAGATTAAAAAATGTGTATATTAAAGCTATATTTATTATTGTGAATATACCAAATAGTATTAATCCTACCATTATTATTCTATTTCCAAGACTAACCTTATGTCCTCTTCTCTTCTCAAATCTTTCATTCCAATAACTAGTATCTGTAACATCTATCATATTTGTACTCCTCTCTTTGACTTGTCCTTAGTTTAAGTATATTCTTGAGTTTATACAAATATGATAACTTTCAATCCAAATTTTCCTTAATTTTTCTAGCTAAATCGGGATTTATTCCTTTTATTTTTGTTATTTCTTCTATGTTCGCTTTTTTTATCTCTTCTATGCTACCAAACGTTTTTAATAATTCCTGTTTCTTTTTTGCTCCAATACCTAAAATATCATCTAATTTAGATTTTGTTGCTTCCTTTTCTCTTAACTTTCTATTATATTCTATTGCAACTCTGTGTACTTCATCTTGCATTCTTGTTACAAAGTTCATTTGTTCTTCTGTTAGTTTTATAACTTTTCTTGTTTCATCTATTAAATTTTTAGTTGTGTGTTTGTTATCTTTTACCATACCAAATACTGGTATTTCCAGTTTGTATTTATCTATGGCTCTTTTTATTGCTCTAATTTGAGTTATCCCTCCATCCGCAAATATAACATTTGGCACTTCTCCAAATCCACTTTTTGGATTGTCAATAGAGTGTTTTAACCTTCTTGTTACTACCTCTTCTAAACATCTTGGATCATCTTGGGTAAATACTGCTTTTATTTTAAATCGTTTAGCTAAATTCTTTTTTATAACTCCATCTATTGCAACACACATACCTGCTACCATGTAGTCTCCTGATAAATTAGATATGTCGTAACATTCTATTTTTCTTGGTAGTTCTTCTAAATTTAAAGTTTGCTTTAAGCCTAATATCATATCCTGTTTTTCTTTTGTTTTATTTTCTAAAGTTATTTTTGCATTATTAATTGCCATTTCTACAAACCTTAGTTTTTCGCCTTTTTGTGGTATTCTAAACTCCACTTTTCTTCCCACTTTTTCTGATAGCAATTTTTCTAATATCTCTCTATCTTCAATATCTTCTTGTATCATTATTTTACTTGGTATCTTTTCTTTCTGAAGATAATATTGTTTTACAAAATCTGAAAGAATTGTTTTAGTTTCCTCTCCAGCCATATTTTTAAAGAAATAATTTTCTCTTCCTATCATTTTACTATTTCTAACAAAAAATATTTCGATACATGCTTCTATTTCATTTTTATATATTCCTATTACATCTATTGTTTTTTCGTTGATATTAGAAACTTTTTGTTGTTCTGAAAAGGTTTTTATTGCATTTATTTTATCTCTTAAAATTGCTGCTTGTTCATAATTTTGTTTTTGAGCTACTTCCTGCATTTCTTTCTCTAGTTCTTTTACTATGCTTTCTGTTCTTCCTTCTAATAGCATTATAATTTGATTTATCTGTTTTTTATAATCCTCTTTTGAAACATAATTTATACATGGTGCTAAACACCTTTTTATATGATAATTTAAGCATGCTCTCTTGTTTGATTTAAATGTTTTACATTGTCGTATTTGGAATCTTTCTTTTATAAAATTTATCATTTCCTTTGCTGCATAAGGGTTTGCATAAGGTCCAAAATACTTTGCGCCATCATTTTTTATGTTTCTTGTATAAGATACATTAGGATAGTCTGATTTAACATCTATTTTTATATATGGATATGTCTTGTCATCCTTTAAAAGAACATTAAACTTGGGCATATTCTTTTTTATAAGGTTACACTCAAGTATTAAAGCTTCTGCTTCATTATCTGTTACTATATATTCAAAGTGATCTATTAATGAAACCATTTTTTGTATTCTTACAGTTTTGTTTGTTTTTCTAAAATACCCGAGTAACTCTATTTTTTAAAGATACTGCCTTTCCCACATAAATAATAGTGTTGTCTTTATCTCTCATAATATAAACTCCCGGTTTAGAAGGGAGTTTTTTAATTTCCGCATTAATATTAAACATTATCAAAATATCCTATATATGGAAGGTTTCTATATTTTTCATCTACATCTAGTCCATAACCCAAAACAAATTTATCAGGAATATCAAACCCTACGTAATCTGCATCCATCTTGCATACTCTTCTTTCCTTCTTATCCAATAATGAACATATTTTTAAACTCTTTGGTCCTTTACTTCTTAAATATTCCATTAAGTATGATAAAGTCCTTCCAGTGTCTATAATGTCTTCAATTATTATTACATCTTTGCCTTTTATATCTCCTTGTAACTCTACTTTCATTTCTATAACACCTGTGCTGTTTTGTCCATGATAGCTAGAAACTCTAATAAATTCAAAATTAATATCACATGGCATTTCCTTTGAAAGGTCAACTGTAAAGAAAATTGAACCTTTTAAAATACAAATAAAAGTAAGCTCCTCTCCTTTATAATCCTCATAAATTTGTTTTGCTAGTTCTTTAATTCTCTTATGTAGTTCTTCTTCACTTATTAAAACCTTTAGGTCTTTTAACTCTTCCATCTAATATTACCCCTTTTCAAAAAATAATTACTAATTTATTATACTATTTTTATAACGTTTTTACAAGTTTTTCCTACAATTTTTCAATGTATAAGTTACAATTTTTATTATACAGGGACTAAATAGTGACTACAATCTTAATACTCAACACTCCATTTCCAAAAATCTCCGTCGCCATTGGCGTTTCGCTTCTTATTGCCATAACAGATAGTGTATAATATGGTGTGTAAATTACATGCCATATTATACACTATTTTCTCCCTTATTTTATTAACGTTACTGTTCCATTGCTGTTATCTTGCAATGTGACTCCAGATTTTAGAGAAACTAGCGGACGAACCCCATAGGCGTAGTTGTCATAGCTGAGGCCGTTCACAAGGCCGTCGCAGCCCACGCTCATAATAAGGTCAGCGCGATAAGCAGAAGGCGCGGCAAGCCAATATCCATTGCAATTAGAATAAGCAGATTGATGTGGATAGTATAGTGTGTCTCCGTATCCTACAGTATCTGATGACACATCTGCAGAGTAGCCCGTTGGGTTTGCACTTGTTCCTACATAATAGCCATTAGTATTTGTGTTTGTATACAGCGTTGTATATCCTTTTGCGTTCCAGCTTGCTATGTACATGTTTAGTGTTGGCCCTCCTATTGCATAATCTGCATAATTTGTATCTACAAAATCTGTCCAGTTATTTG
>USJO01000041.1 GCA_900555075.1 uncultured Clostridium sp. | reverse complement strand
AGGTATTATGCGATAGAGACAAAAACATATATGAAATAGAATACAAAGCTATTCCAGCACAATATGAAAGATACAAAGAAGTTGCAGAACAAATTCTAAATACAATTAAATATGTTGAGCCAGATAAAACATTCAAAACATTTAGTAGCTCTAATGGCGGTGAAGTTATAAAAGTTTATGAGGATAATGTTGTAACTTTAACATTTGGAGATAACTTAATAAAATTATATAACCAAATGAACGAACAAGGAACAAAACTAGTTGCAAATAAAGAATATGTTGTAAATGGAATTAACACAAACGAAATATTCCATGGGGTAACATTTGTAAATCTTGATGGATACGATGATAGTGATCCAAAACATTCAGGAGGGGTATATAGAGGACAATATATATTCATACATCTAGGAAGTAAACTATACTTACTTCACTCAGGTGTTAGCTTAGAGAATGGAACTTTTGAAGCAAAGATAGTACTTGATGAAGGCGAGTTCATTGCAAACGAACCACAAAAAGAAGGAGAATGGCCACATGAAATAGTTGTAGTAACAGATTCTAAAGGAGAAAAACATCAAATTCTTAGAGATGGAACTATTAAAAAATATGAGGAACCAAAACAAGAAAACAGTACTTCTGAAATGAATAATGTAACTGAATAAGATAAAAACTCCCTGTATCAGACACAGGGAGTTTTTGCAGATGTAAGAAAACAAAGTTTATTCAAAAAGCAGTTGAAATTTATTAAATTAATTGATAAAATACTAAGCAGATTATTTACTAGAAAAAATGAAACAAGATAAAACAGGAGTTGCAATAGTTGCAGGAGTTCCAACAAATATTGGATTTACTGAAGAAAAAAGAAAACAAGCAGGAAAACAATTTGTTGATGTAGGAATAGCAGAAGAACATGCTGTAGCCATAGCTTCAGGAATAGCAAAAAATGGAGGAAAACCAATATTTGCAACACACTCAAGCTTTATGCAAAGAACTTATGACCAATTATCACAAGACCTATGTATAAACAAAAATCCAGCAACAATTCTAGTAAACACTGCATCTGTATATGGAATGAATGACATTACACACCTAGGAATATTTGACATAGTTTATCTGTTATATAGGAGTTGATTAAATGGAGCAATTTGAAATACTAAAAGACCTAGTTGAATTTAATACTATCAAAGATAAAGAAAACAAACAAATTATTAACTATATTTCAAATTATTTAAAGAAATATAGATTTACAGTTGAACATCAAGGAAAATACTTAATAATGAGTATAGGAAAAAACTATAAATTAGGATTTTTAGGGCATACAGATACAGTAGAATACATTGAAGGCTGGAACAGCAATCCATTTGAGCTAACCGAAGTTGAAAACAAATTATATGGATTAGGAACCTGTGACATGAAAGGCGGAATTTCTGCCATGCTAGAAGCGGTTTCGAATATTGATTTTAAAAAATTAAAATATGGAATGAAACTATATTTTACCTTTGATGAAGAAATTAATTTTGAAGGAATAAATGCAATTGTGGAAAGCAAAGAAGTATTTCCAGAGTTTATGATATTTGGAGAACCAACCTACAACCAAATAAAAATTGGAACAAAAGGATTATTAGCTTATGAGCTGAATTTCAAAGGAAAAAAAGCACATTCAAGCACTCCAGAAAAAGGAAAAAGTGCAAACATGAATGCAATTAGTTTCTTTACCGAATTAAGAGAATTCTATAATAAGCACATTATAAATTATGAGGACAATAGATACGAAGCACCATATACAACAATGAACATAGGCATTCTAAAAGGCGGAAGTGCAATGAATTCGATTCCAGCTGAATGTTTTGCAACAGTTGATTTTAGAATCGCTAAAAATGAGCATATAAATATGCTAGAACAAGAGGTAAATAAACTATCCGAAAAATATGAATGTACAATAAAAATCACTGATAAAATAGAACCTTTCATAAATGAAATAGAATCATTCCCAGAAATAAAAGAAACCGCAAACTTCATGACTGAAGCCAGCCTTGTTCCAAATTCTAAAAGAATAATATTAGGTGCCGGACCTGTAACTGCACATGAAGTGAATGAATATATAACAAAGGAAAGCTATATGAAATTGGTGAAACAGTATGAAGAGTTGATATTGAAGTTCTGTAATGGGTTATGATATAATAACTCATGTAAAAATAAAAAAAGGGGGAAACAAACAATGAAAAATTTTGGAAATGTACTATGGGTATAGTACTAATTATAATAGGTATAATAGTAGGAGGAAATGCACTTGGTATTACAAACATAAACATATTTTTTGATGGTTGGTGGACATTGTTCATCATTGTACCTTGTTTTATAGGACTATTTAAAGAAAGAGAAAAAACAGTGAATATTATAGGGTTACTAATAGGTGTAGCACTATTGCTATCTTGCCAAAACATATTAGACTTTGATATAATTTGGAAATTAGCACTTCCAGTAATATTAATAGTTATAGGATTATCATTTATTTTTAAAGATACATTTGATAAAAAAGTAAGTGAAGAAATAAAAAAACTAAATGAAAAGAAAAATACTAATAATGAATATTGTGCAACATTTTCAGGTCAAACTGCTAATTTTGATGGAGAAAAATTTAATGGAGCTAACCTAACAGCAGTATTTGGTGGAGTAAAGTGCGATTTAAGAAATGCAATAATTGAAGAAGATGCTCTAATTAACGCATGTAGCGTGTTTGGAGGAATAGACATATTAGTTCCAGATAACGTAAAAGTAAAAATAAAATCATCATCAATCTTTGGTGGAGTAGATGAAAAGAAGAAAAATAAAATAGAGAACGATGAGGCACATACAATATATATAAATGCAACTTGTATATTTGGAGGTGCTGAAGTAAAATGACAACAGCACAAAAAATAATAAAATACCTAGCAATAGCTTTGGCAATATCTATAATAGTTTCAATATTTTCTGCAATCGCAAGGGGAATATTTGGTTTAGCTAGTGCTCTAGGTTTAAGAAAAAATAAGGCAATAGGAGAAATTAAAATTAATTTTTAATTAAAGGAGCAAATTATGAATGAAATAAAAGTTAAATCAATTTATAAACATTTTAAAGGAAACTTATACTTAGTTGAGGATATTGCAACACACAGTGAAACAAGAGAAAAATATGTAGTATATAGAGCTTTATATGGAGATACAGAGCTATATATAAGACCTTACGACATGTTTGCTTCAGAAGTTGATCATGAAAAATACCCGGATGTTAAGCAAAAATATAGATTTGAACTGCAAAATATAGAAAGTGTTAATAAATATAATGTAGTGGATAATATTCACGGAAGTCCTTTGCAAAATGTGTAAAATACTGCAAAAAGTCCTTCGAAAAATGTGTAAGTTTACACAAAAGTGGTTTGATTTTTGTGATAAATAATGATATACTATATATAATATATCAATAGGAGGGTGATTATATGTATAGAAGCAAAATGGAAGAATTAAAAAAATGGAAAGAATCATCAAATAGAAAACCTCTAATTATAAGAGGTGCAAGACAAGTTGGAAAAACATGGTTAATGAAAGAATTTGGGAAAGAGTGTTATGAAAAATGTGCATATATAAATTTTGATGATAATGCAAGAATGAATAAACTTTTTGATGAAGATTTTGATTTAGATACAATAATACAAGGTCTAAAAATAGAATCCGGTGTAAATATTGAACCAGAAAACACATTAATAATTTTAGATGAAATTCAAGAAACGCCTAAGGCATTAAAAGCGTTAAAATATTTTTGCGAAAATGCCAGAGAATATCATATAGTATCAGCAGGTTCTCTTTTAGGAGTAGCAATACATGGCGGAACTTCATTTCCAGTTGGAAAAGTGGATTTTTTAGATTTGACACCATTAAGCTTTTTTGAATTTTTAGAAGCATTGGGCGAAAAGGAATTGCTTCAATTATTAAAAAATAATGATTTTGATATGATTAATGTATTTAGCAGTAAATTAAAAGAGTACTTAAAACTTTATTATTATATTGGAGGAATGCCTGAAGTAGTGAGTTCTTATGTAGAATATAAGGACTTGTTAGAAGTTCGTAGAATACAGAAAACATTATTAGATGACTATGAACAAGACTTTTCTAAACATGCTCCAAGTAATATAGTTCCAAGAATTAGACAGTTATGGAATAATATACCTACACAGCTTGCAAAGGAAAATAAAAAATTTATTTATGGTCTGATAAGAGATGGAGCAAGAGCGAGAGAATACGAAATAGCATTATCTTGGCTAATAGATTGTGGTCTTATATATCAAGTAAATAGAGTAAATAATTGTAAAATACCATTATCAGCATACCAAGATTTTAACGCATTTAAATTATATCTATTAGATGTTGGTCTATTAGGTGCTATGGCTGGAATAGATTCCAAAACATTACTAGAAGGAAACGACATATTTGAAGAATTTAAAGGAAGTTTAACGGAGCAATATGTTCTATGTCAATTAAAACAATGTACAGAACTGGATGTGTTCTATTGGTCATCTGATACAGGCACAGCTGAATTAGATTTTATAACACAAATTGGAAAAAATAATATTCCCATAGAAGTAAAAGCAAGTGAAAATTTACAGGCTAAAAGTTTAAAATCATTTGTACAAAAATATAATACTAAAATTAATGTAAGAACATCAATGTCTAATTATAGAAAGGAAGATTGGATTATAAATATACCTCTATATTGTATAAGTAATATAGAGAAAATAATTAATTGAATTAATTTCATAATGATAAAAAGGAGAAAAAATAATGAATCAAGATTCAGAAATGCTAGAAGTATATACCGAAGACAACAAGACTAAAATAGGCATTGCAGATAGAGGAGTTGTACACTATTGCAATTTATGGCATCGAGAAATTGCGTGTTGGGTGGTTAATGAAAAAAACGAAATACTCTTGCAACGAAGAAGTAGTAACAAAAAGCAATCCCCCAATATGCTATCCGTAACAGCAGGACATGTTGATTTAAACGAGCTTCCATTTGAAGCAACTTTAAGAGAAATAAAAGAAGAAATTGGACTAGATATACAACAGCAAGAACTTATGTTTCTTGACACATTCAAAGCTAAAAATCCAAATAATTATCACTTTAAATATGTATATCTTTTAAGAACAGACAAAAAAATAGAAGAGCTTACAATGCAAGAAAATGAAGTAAGTGAACTGCTATATGTGAGCATAGATAAGTTAAAGAAAATGCTAAAAGAACCAAACACAGAGCTTACATTTGCACATCAATATTATACACCAATTATATTGGAAAAAATAGAAAAATATATAAATAAGTGATTAATGAAAACACACATAAATAGCAAATTATATTGTTATGAAAGTGAGCTGGTGATATGAAAAAATATAGAACTCTAAAAAATAGAAACAATGTAAATGTTGATATGTACATATGCGAAACAGAAGATGAAAAGTATATAATTGCAATTTCAGAACTTCTAAAAAATAATGCAGAAATGTTTGTAGAGACATATAATTCAGGTAATAAACAAAGAAAAAACTATGAAGAAAATGTACAAGATGCAATTTCTGAACATGGAAACCAAATCGAAAACATACTTCTAGATGCAATTACAGATTTTCCTGTTGTAATGCCAATAATTCCAGATATTATTGATATGCCAGACTTCCAACAGTTATCATTAGAGGCCGTAAGAAATTTTAGAATACATGAAAAAACATTAAAATGTATTGAAGATGCTAGGAAGAAAATTAACGAGATTACTGGAAAAAAAGTAAAAGAAAAAATATTTCTTAATGGATATTCTGCTTCAGGAGTTTTTGCACAAAGGTTTGCATTAATTTACCCAGAAACCATTGGAAGATGTTTAATTGGAGGTGCAGCCGGAAGTATACCAGTACCTACAAAGAAAATAAAATATCCAATAGGAATAGAAGACTATGAAAAACTATTTGGCAAAAAGTTTGACTTTGAAGAATATAAAAAAATAAAATTTGGGTATTATGTAGCCGAAAAGGAAGAAAAAGAACCTGGAAATTGGAGCATAGATGGAGAAAGGTGTAATAAGAATGATGGAAAAATAAGAGCACCAATGCATGATATGTCCTTTAGAGAAATAACTATGCCAAAAGAAGTAGGAAAAAAGCAACGTGAACTTTTAGGGCAAACTATGAATGAAAGGTATAAAAATTCTATAGATATAAATAAAAAATTGGGTATAGATATAGAAGGAATAATACTAAAAGGTGCGGACCATGGAAATATATTTAACCCACAAAAAACAACAACATCACAGTTTTTAGTAAAGCAACTATTAGAGTTTCATAAAAACAACGAAAACACTGTACAGTTAAACCCAAAAGGTGAAGGCTGTTGTGAAAATTTAGACTTATCATTCCAAAATGAAAGAAATAAGCAAAGAGAAGATGATTACATTAGATAAATGAATTTATGATATTATAGAAAAAGTAATCTTTATAAGAGGTGATGAAATGAGAAAACTAAATTCAAATCATTTAAAATTAATTGCAATTATAGCAATGACAATTGATCATATTGCAGATTTAATCTACCCAGGAATGCCTAATAATATTATTTCAAATATATTACATATAATCGGTAGATTAACTGCACCTATTATGTTTTTCTTCATTTGTGAAGGTTTTTATTATACTAAAAACTTAAAGAAATATATTTTAAGATTATTTATTTTTGCAATAATATCTCATTTTGCATATTGTTTCGCTTTTGGAATAAATTATATACCATTTAGTTCCGGAAATATTTTTAACCAAACAAGTATTATGTGGTCTCTTGCTTGGTCAGTAGTTGCTCTTTATATTGTAAATGGCAAAAATAATTTAAAAGAATGGCAGAAATGGATATTAGTTATTTTAATAAATGTTATAACCTTTTCAGCTGATTGGAGTAGTATAGCAGTAATGGCAATTTTATCTATGTATTCTAATAGAGGTAATTTGAAAAAGCAAATTATAGGTATGAATTTTTGGATTATGCTTTATGCAGTTATTTCATATTTATTTGTAAGTAAAACCTATGGATTAATTACATTAGCAGTTGTATTAGTATATCCTTTATTAAAGCTTTATAACGGAGAAAAAGGCAAGCTAAATTGGATGAAATGGTTGTTCTATTTATATTATCCACTACATTTAGTTGTTATAGGAATATTAAGACTAGCAATATATGGGAACATACCGTTATTATTTAATTAGATAATAATGAAAAAGCATATATTCATAATTGGGGCATAGACCAAAAAGTAAAAAAGCAAAACAATTAAATTTATCAAAAGTAAGCATGATAATGTAACATGAAAAATATAAAAAACATATAATAATAGTTGCAATAATATTGTTTTCTATCAGCTT
>USJO01000040.1 GCA_900555075.1 uncultured Clostridium sp. | reverse complement strand
ACAAAAGGATATAAATTCAGCACATATGCAACATGGTGGATAAGACAAGCTATAACAAGAGCAATTGCAGATCAAGCAAGAACAATAAGAATTCCAGTTCATATGGTAGAAACAATTAATAAATTAATTCGTACATCAAGAGATCTATTACAAAGATTAGGACGTGAACCAACACCAGAGGAAATTTCTAAAGAAATTGAATTACCTGTTGAAAAAGTATTAGAAATTCAAAAAATAGCACAAGACCCAGTATCATTAGAAACACCAATTGGAGAAGAAGACGATAGTCATTTAGGAGATTTCATACAAGATGAAGATAGCCCAGCACCACAAGATTCAGCTTCATTTACACTTATGAAAGAGCAACTAGCAGAAGTAATGAATACATTAACACCAAGAGAAGCAAAAGTGTTAAAACTAAGATTTGGGTTAGAGGATGGAAGAGCAAGAACTTTAGAAGAAGTAGGAAAAGAGTTTGAAGTTACAAGGGAAAGAATAAGACAAATAGAAGCAAAAGCATTAAGAAAACTAAGACATCCAAGTAGAAGTAAACGTTTACGCGATTATATGAATTAAAAAGATAAAAAAATATATTAATACATGAATTGTAAAATGCAGATGTAGGGGCGGAGCTTGTGTGTCCGACCTCTCTTTACAACAATTTTTAAAAAAGGAGATATAAATATGTGCAATCACAATTTGGAAGGCAAATATGAACCAAATAAGTTCGAAGAGAATATATACAAAGATTGGGAAGAAAAAGGATATTTTAAACCAAGTGGAAATAAGGAAAAAGGAAATTACTGTATAATGATGCCACCACCAAATGTTACGGGAAAGTTACATATGGGACATGCATTGGATGGAACACTTCAAGATATATTAATAAGATATAAAAGAATGCAAGGATATAATACTTTATGGCTACCAGGAACAGACCATGCAGCAATATCAACAGAAGTAAAGATTGTAGAAACGTTGAAAAAAGAAGGAATAGATAAACACGATTTAGGAAGAGAAGAATTCCTAAAAAGAGCTTGGAAATGGACAGAACTTTATGGAGGAACAATTGTAAAACAACAAAAATATTTAGGTTGTTCAGCAGATTGGTCACGCTCACGATTTACAATGGACGAAGGACTTTCAAAAGCAGTACTTGTTGTATTTAAAAAGCTATATGATAAAGGTTTAATATATAAAGGAAAAAGAATGATAAATTGGTGTCCACGTTGTAATACATCAATATCAGATGCAGAAACTGTATATGAAGAGGAACCAACACATCTTTGGCACATAAGGTATAAAGTAGTAGGCGAAGATAGATACTTAACAGTTGCAACAACAAGACCAGAAACAATGCTTGGAGACACAGCTGTTGCAGTACATCCAGAAGATGAAAGATACAAGGATTTAATAGGTAAAGAATGCATATTACCTATAATGAACAAAGCAATTCCAATAATAGCAGATAAATTTGTAGAAAGAGAATTTGGAACAGGCTGTGTTAAAATAACACCAGCACATGATCCAAATGATTACCAAGCAGGACTAACACATAACTTGAAAATAATAGAAGTATTTGATGAAAACTTCAAAATGAATGGTTTAGTTCCAGAATATAAGGGACTAGATATGTATGAAGCAAGAAAACAAATAGTAGAAAAATTACAAGAAATAGGAGCACTTGTAAAGATAGAAAACTATACACATAATGTTTCAAAACATGATAGGTGCGGAACAACAGTAGAACCAAAAGTATCAGAACAATGGTTTGTTGCAATGAAGGACTTATCAAAACCAGCAATAGAAGCGGTTAAAACAGGCAAAACAAAATTTGTACCAGAAAAATTTGAAAAAATATATTTTAATTGGCTAGAAAATATACAAGACTGGTGTATATCACGTCAAATATGGTGGGGACACCAAATACCAGCATATTATTGCAAAGACTGTGGAGAAATAAATGTTGAAATTCAAAAACCAGAAAAATGCAAAAAATGTGGAAGTGAAAATTTAGAGCAAGATTCAGATACACTAGATACATGGTTTAGTTCAGCACTATGGCCATTTTCAACACTTGGATGGCCAGAAGAAACAGAAGACCTAAAGACCTTCTTCCCAACAAATACTTTGGTAACAGGTTATGACATAATATTCTTCTGGGTTGTAAGAATGATGTTTTCATCACTTGAACAAACAGGAGAAGTACCTTTTAAAGATGTATTCATACATGGAATAGTAAGAGATAGTCAAGGCAGGAAGATGTCTAAGAGCCTAGGCAATGGAATAGATCCATTAGAAGTAATAGAAAAGTATGGTGCAGATAGTTTAAGATACTCATTAGTATCAGGAATATCAGCAGGAAATGATATGAGATTTATGCCGGAAAAGCTTGAAGCAGCAGGTAACTTTGGAAACAAAATATGGAATGCAGCAAAATTTGTATTAATGAATTTAGAAGATGCCGACCAAGCTCTACTTAAATCTAAATTCCAAAATCCAAACTCTGAAATCTGTTTAGAAGACAAATGGATAATATCGAAATTAAACACTCTAAAAAGAGAAGTAACTACAAATATGGATAATTACGATTTAGGAGTAGCAATAGATAAAATATATACCTTTATCTGGAATGAATTTTGTGATTGGTATATAGAAATTGTAAAAACAAGATTATATGATAAAGAAAATTCAACGAGGGAAACTGCTCAATATGTATTAAACAAAGTACTTGGAGATTCATTAAAATTACTACACCCATTTATGCCATTTATAACAGAAAAAATATATAAGGAATTATATAATAATGATGAAAGCATAATGATAGCAAAATATCCTGAATATAATGAAGCTTTAAACTTCAAAAAAGAAGAAGAACAATTAGAAGAACTTAAAGAAGTTATAACAGAAATAAGAAATGTAAGAACAAAAATGAATGTACATCCATCAAAGAAATCAAAACTAATATTTATAGCAAAACCAGAATATAAACAAGTAATTGAAGCATCAAAAGGATTTATCCAAAAACTAGGATTTGGAGATGAGATAGAAATTAAAGAAGAAAAAATAAACATACCACAAAACGCTGTAAACATAGTAACCAAAGAGTTAGAGGTATTTATACCATTTGAAGACCTAGTAGATATAGAAGAAGAAAAACAAAGATTAGAAAAAGAAAAAGAAAAAATATTAGTGGAAAAAGAAAAAACAAGTAAGATGTTAGGAAATGCAGGATTTTTAGCCAAAGCCCCTCAAACAAAAGTTGAAGAGGAGAAGGAAAAACTTACAAAATTTAATGAAATGTTAGCAAACATAGAGCAAAGACTTAACAGTTTAAAATAAAAGTAAAGTAGGGGAAAACCCTGTTTTAACCTTTCATAAGGCTAAAACCTTCACTTTTGGTAAAAAATGTGATATAATATAAATATAATAATACTCTGTTAAGAGTAAATTTATAGGAGGACAACATAATGTTTAAGACTTTATCAGAAGTATCTAGGGAACTCAAATACGAAGGTTGTACTGTAGTAACAGTTTCTACCATCGACGAAAAAGGAAAATCTTTAGATATAGTTGTTGTGGATGGTATTACGACTAAACTTGAGAAGAAATACTTGAAGGGATACAAAAAGTTATCCAAAGAGGCTACTTTGAGTATCATCAAACAATACTTTCCCAAGAACATCGATGCTTCTGAAGCTACTGCATATTGCAGGAACTTTTAAACTCCTAAAAAGGGATACGCCTGTATCCCTTTATTTTTTTTGTAGATAATAAAAATATAGAAACATTATCTATTATACATATAATTGTTATTATTAGTCATAAAATATTTTCTCTCAGCAAGTTTTTCTTGAACACCACGTAAAGCTTCACCAAACCTTTGGAAGTGAACAATTTCTCTTTGGCGTAAGAAACGAAGAGGGTCTATTACATCTGGGTCATCTCCAACAAGGTCAATTAACTTCTCATAAGTCGCACGAGCTTTTTGCTCTGCAGCCAAATCCTCTTGAAGGTCTGCAATAGGGTCGCCTTTAACTGCAAGATATGCAGCAGTAAATGGAGCTCCAGCAGCAGATTGAGGATATACACCCACACCATGGTCGGTATAATATGGCCCTAATCCAGCTTTTTCAATTTCTTCTATACTAGCTCCATCAGTTAACTGATGAACTATAGTTCCAACCATTTCCAAGTGAGCAAGCTCTTCTGTACCAATATCATTTAATATAGCTTTAGATTTTTGGTCTGGCATACCGAATCTTTGTGATAAATATCTAAGAGAAGCGGCAAGCTCTCCATCAGGTCCACCGGTATTGTGAGATAATAACCTTTGCTAAGCGTGGATTTGGACATTTAATATTTACTGGATACTGTAACATTTTTTTATAATTCCACATTAATAATTCCCCCTTTCCCAAGGCCAAGGTTGTTCAAGCCATCTCCACTTATTGCAAGGATAATCCATTGTAAGAGGCCCATAAACTTTTTGATATTTATCTTTTAATTCTTTTGCTTGTTTTGAATAAGTATTATGCAAGCATAAAGCTCTTCTATCATCTGGGTGAGTATCTAAATACAAACCAAGTTCAACAATTGCAAAATCCAATTCTCTAATTTTCATAATCATTTCTTCACGACTGCAATCTCTAGGGCAAACTTTCTGTTCTGGAAGCTCCATAGTTGGTAAAGTTGCTGTTTCAGTTTCGTTACAATCACATTTATAATTGCAGGTATTACTAATATCAGTAGAATTTAACATTGATTACATCCCTCCCCAATAGAATTTCTCCTTTTTAAATAGTCTATTTCAGCCATAGACTGACCAGGCATATAAGGGCTTACAAGTTCTGGGAAAATTGTTCCCATTTTCAAGCCAACACAAGGAATAAAAGTTCTGTCCATAGTTTGGAAAGGAACATAGCTTTGACCTAGAACTGGATTTTCAGGAAAAGGACTAAACTCATCAAAACCACAATTGCACTCGTCGTATAATCCTAAAGTATTTTGAACATCAGAACAACTTTCCTCTAGGCAATCCTCATACTCGGAAGCAACAATATTATTCTTGCTTTGCCAATTGCTATTACAATTGCACTTACAGCATTTTTTATACATTAACAATTCCTCCTTTTTTAATAGCATACTACATAATATGTTTAAAAGATGCAAAAAGTTACCAAATGTAGAGAAAAGCATTGTTCGACCATTTGTAAAAAATAGCTGTAAAAAAAACATTTCTATTACACTATTTTCCTCTTAAACTATTGATTTTTCTTGCTAAATTGATTATAATAAATAAGTAAATATTTTTCAAAAAGAGGATGATAGTATGAATAGAGATATTTTTATAGGTGGGGCATGGCCATATGCCAATTATTTTATGCACATTGGACATCTTGCTGCATTATTACCAGGAGATGTACTTGCTAGATATTTTAGAGGTAATGGTGATAATGTTATATATGTTTCAGGTACAGATTCACATGGCACACCAATTACACAAAGAGCTATACAAGAAAAAGTTACTTCAGAAGAAATTGCAAAAAGATATCATAAAGCATTTATAAAGAGTTTTACTTCAATGAATTTTGAGTACGATTTATATACAGCAACATTTACCGAGGAGCATAAAAAGCTTGTAAAAGAATATTTCTTAAAATTAATAGAAAATGGATATATATATGAGAAAACTATAAAACAAGATTATTGTGAAAAATGTAGCAAATTTTTATCAGATAGAGAAATTGTAGGAGTTTGTCCAAAATGCGGAGGGAAAGCATCAGGAGAGCAATGTGATGATTGTTTAACAACATTAAATGCAGATGAGGTTAAAGACAAGCATTGCAAGGAGTGCGGAGCAGAAACTACTTTAAAAGAGAATAAACATTTATATTTTAAATTATCAGCTTTCCAAAAACAAATAGAGGATTTAATAAACAGCAGTGAAAATACTTGGAGAAAACAAGCAGTAGGAGAGTCTAGGAAGTTCTTGAACAATGGTCTAATAGATAGAGCAGCTACGAGACAATTAGAGTGGGGAATAGAAGTTCCAGTAAAAGGCTATGAAGATAAAAGGATATATGTATGGATAGAGGCAGTTTTAGGATATTTAACAACAGGCAAAAGAGTAGCTGATGCAAGAGGAATTAACTTTGAAAAGTTTATGAGTAAAGATAATCCAAATCTTCTAACATATTATATTCACGGAAAAGATAATATTCCATTTCATACAATAATATATCCAGCTTTAATTCTTGGTATAGGAAATGGATATCAATTACCAAAATATATTGTATCAAGTGGATATATTAATATGAATGATACAAAAATGTCAAAAAGTAAAGGAAATCTAATAACTGTAGATGAATTAGTTGAAAAATTTGATGTTGATAGCATTAGATATTTTATGATAGCAAATGGACCAGAAAAGAAGGATACTAATTTTACAGAGGAACTTTATGCACAAGCACATAATAAGTTCTTAGTTGGAATGCTTGGAAACTTTGTAAATAGAAACTTATCATTTATAAACAAAAAGTTTGATGGTATAATTAAAGAAGCTACAGTAGACCCAGAAATAGTTAAAATGACAGAAAACTTATATAAAAAGGTTGGCAACTTAATAGAACAAGCAGAACTAAAAGCAGCCATAGATGAAATATTTGATTATATTGGATATGCAAATAAATATTATGATGAAAAAGAACCTTGGAAAAAGGCAAAAGAGGATATCGAAGAATTTAACAATATAACATATACATGCACATATATTATAGCAAACATTTCAAACTTAATTGCTCCATTTATGCCAAACACATCAAAGAAAATAAAGAAAATGCTTAGCTTACCAGAATTCAAATGGGAACCAATAAACATTAAGGGTGATATTAAAGTAAACGAACTAGAACTATTATTTAACAGAATCGATTTAGAATAAAAATCAGGAACGACTAGAATTTCAAAGGTCGTTCCATTTTAAAAGGAAGTAAAAATGGAAGAAAGAAAATATTTAAAAAAACAATTAATAAAAAATATGATATATACCTTTACAGTGTTTACAATGCTAGTGCTAATATTCGATTGTTTGATATATAAAAAAGCAGAAAGACAGTTATATAAAGAAATTGATACAGAGCTTCAAAGTTTTGTAAGCAGGGAACCAAAAGGTAAAGTTGTTATAGTAAACCCAAGCACAATGCTAGTTATAAGAAATGTAAGTTTAAAAAGTTTAAAAAGCAAACTATTTTATATTAGTACAATAATAATTATAACTTCAGCTGTGGCAAGTTATGTGTTATCTAAAAGAACATTAAAACCAATATTTATGGCATGGGAAAAACAGACTGAATTTGTGCAAAACGCTGCACATGAGCTTAGAACACCACTTACAATAATTCAAGCAAAACAACAACTATTATTAAAAGAGCCTGAAAGCAAAATAATAGATAAATCAGAAGACATTAGACTTACAATAAACGAAACAAGAAGACTTACTAAACTTGTAAAGGAACTAATGATTTTAGCGACAGCAGATTCTAACCAATTGCAAATAAAAAAGGAACTAAAGGATATAGATGAACTTATTAAAGAAGTGGTAACACCATATATGGAATATGCCGAAATGCAAAATAAAGAGCTGTTGCTAGAACTAAAATGCAATAAAAAAATAAATATTGATATAAATAAGATTACCCAATTAATGGTAATATTATTAGACAATGCAATAAAATATACAAAAGAAGGAGAAAAAATAAAAGTAAATACCTATTATAAAGATGGAAAATGTACAATTGAAGTAATAGATGAGGGAATAGGTATAAGTGATGAACAAAAAAAACACATCTTTGAAAGGTTTTATAGAGCAGATAAAGCAAGAACTAGAGAAACTGGTGGAACAGGATTAGGACTAGCTATTGCACAAACAATTGTGAAGGTACATGGAGGAACAATTAAGGTATATAATAATGAACCTAAAGGAACAAAATTTGTAATAAAAATATAAAAAAATAAAAAAACAAAAAGTGATTGACAAAGCAAGAAAAAATGATATATACT
>USJO01000039.1 GCA_900555075.1 uncultured Clostridium sp. | reverse complement strand
TGAGGGTTGAAATATTTTTTAAAAATTTCCCCGAAAAAAATTGACACTATCTTTTACTCCAGATTGCTTGACAACAATAGTAAACTATGGTAAAATATTTATTCGTAAGCCGCTTAAGTTAGGTTAAAAAAGCTTATAAAAGCTACCTAAATACAAACTTAGCGAGTATTAAAAGAAAGAAGAGGTGCTTTTCGATAATGTATGCAATAATCGAAGCTTGTGGAAAGCAATACAAAGTAGTAGAAGGAGATGTAGTATTCTTTGAAAAATTAGATACAGAAGCAGGAAAAAAGGTAACTTTTGATAGTGTAATATTAGTATCTGATGAAAAAGGAGTACAAGTAGGCAATCCTTATGTAAAAGGTGTGAAGGTTGAAGGAAAAGTAGTAGCACATGGAAAAGGTAAGAAAATAGTAGTTTTCAAGATGAAACCTAAAAAGAATGAAAGAAAGAAACAAGGACATAGACAACCTTATACTAAAGTTGAAATAACAGCTATAAAAACACCTGTTGCAAAAACAGAAAAAACAGCAGAAAAAGTAGAAAAAGCTGAAACAACAGAAAAGAAAACAGCAACAAAAAAATCTACAACAACAAAAAAAGTAGAAGCTAAATAATTTATAGAGTTGAAATTAAATCTTAAGTAAGGGAGTTGAATTATAAATGGCACATAAAAAAGGTCAAGGTAGTGTAAAAAACGGTCGTGACAGTGAGTCAAAACGTTTAGGTGTGAAAAGAGCAGATGGACAATTTGTACTTGCTGGAAACATATTAGTAAGACAAAGAGGCACAAAAATGCATCCAGGAAATAATGTAGGAATTGGTAGTGATGACACACTATTTGCATTAGTAGATGGAACAGTAAAATATGAAAGAAAAGGTAAAGACAAAAAACAAGTAAGTGTTTACCCAGAAGAAACAAAATAAGATAGAAAAAATTACAAATTGCAAAAACATCTTGCAATTTGTATTTTTTACGTATACAACTTGCCAAAAAACAAAAATTGTAATAAAATATATTTTAGACATAATTAAATTTTAGTGGAAAAAGAAAGGATGTTAAGTATGAGCAAGAGAATAATTTTAAGTGGAATTCAAGCAACAGGCAAATTAACTTTAGGCAATTATTTAGGAGCAATTGATAACTGGGTTAAAATGCAAGAAGAATATGATTGCTATTATATGATAGCAAACTTGCACTCTCTAACAGTTAGAAATGATCCAGAAACATTAAGAAATAATACCCTAAAAATATTATCAATGTATATTGCAGCAGGTTTAGACCCAGAAAAAAATACAATTTTTATACAATCACAAGTAAAGGAGCACGCTGAGCTTGGATGGATATTAGATTGCTATACTTATATGGGAGAACTTTCAAGAATGACACAATTCAAAGATAAATCTGCAAAGCACGCAGATAATATAAATGCAGGACTATTTACATATCCAGCACTTATGGCAGCAGATATACTACTATATCAAGCAAATTTAGTTCCTGTTGGTCAAGACCAAATGCAACATTTAGAAATTACAAGAGACATAGCAGAAAGGTTTAATAATTTATATGGAAAAACTTTTGTAATTCCAGAAGGATATGTAAGAAAATCAAGTGCAAAGATAATGGGCTTGCAAAATCCTACAAGCAAAATGAGCAAAAGTGCAACAAACTTAAATGATGTAATATTCTTAGAGGACGAACCAGAAGTGATTTTAAAGAAATTTAAAAAAGCGGTAACAGATTCAGATAACAAAGTTAAGTTTGATGTAGAAAATAAACCGGGAGTAAGCAATTTAATGCAAATATATAGCTCAATAACTTTAAAGACGATGGAAGAAATTGAAAAAGAGTTTGAAAATTCAGGTTATGGAGCATTTAAAACAAAAGTTGCAGAAGCAGTAGTAAAAAAAATAGAGCCAATTCAAAAGAAATATAAAGAACTTTTGACGAATAAAGAATACTTAGAAAAAATATATACAAAAGGCGCAGAAAAAGCACGCAAATTGGCATCAAAAACTTTAGAAGATGTTAAAGAAAGGATAGGAATAATCTGATGTTAGTAGATTACACAAAAATATATGTCAAATCTGGTAATGGTGGAAATGGAGCTATAACATTTAGAAGAGAAAAGTATGTAGCAGCTGGAGGACCAGATGGTGGAGACGGAGGAAAAGGTGGAGATGTTTACTTCGTCGTAGACCCAGATTCAAATACGTTAATAAATTTTAGATACAACAAAAAGTACAAAGCTCAAAATGGCGAAAATGGTAGTGGAAACAACTGCTATGGAAAAAAAGGCGAGGATTTATATATTAAAGTACCTCTAGGAACAGTTATAAAAGATAATGAAACAGGAAAAGTGATAGCAGATCTTTCAAAACCAGGTCAAAAAGAATTGGTATTACCAGGAGGAAGAGGAGGAAAAGGAAATTCACATTTTGCAACAGCAACAAGGCAGGCACCACATTTTGCACAAGGTGGAGAAAAAGGAATTGAAAAGGAACTAATACTAGAGCTAAAATTATTAGCAGATGTAGGACTAATAGGCTTTCCAAATGTAGGAAAATCTACAATTCTTTCAAAGGTAACATCAGCAAGACCTAAAATTGCAGACTATCATTTTACAACACTTGAACCAAATCTTGGAGTTATTAAAACAGAATATGGTGATAGCTTTGTAATAGCAGACATACCAGGTATAATAGAAGGTGCAAGCCAAGGAGTTGGACTAGGATTACAGTTCTTACGTCATATTGAAAGAACAAGATTACTATTACATATAATAGATGTATCTGGAACAGAAGGAAGAAATCCAGTAGACGATTTCAAAACAATAAATGAGGAACTAAAAAAATACAGTAAAAAATTAGCTAACAGAAAACAAATAATTGTAGCGAATAAAGCTGATGTTATGCAAGATGAAACCTCGTACAACAATCTAAAAGAAATGGCAGAAAAGCTAAACATAAAAACACATAAAATCTCAGCAGCAACAGGAGAAGGATTAAAAGAACTATTTAAAGATGTAGCTAAAGAATTAAAGGAGCTTCCAAAAGAAGAAATTGTAGAAACAGACGAAAAGATAATATATACATTAAAAGAGGAGAAACAGGGATTTGAAGTTAAAAAAGTAAATGGAGAATTTATTGTGTCAGGGCCAGACGTAGACAAGCTAATGGCAAGAGTAAACTTATCAGATAATGAATCAATGTATTATTTCCAAAAGATGCTTGCAAACTTAGGTATAGAAGAAGCCTTAAGAAAAGCAGGAGCACAAGATGGAGATACAATACGTTTTAATGACTGGGAATTTGATTGGTACAATTAAATATAACTCTAAATAAATATTTAAGACTGTGTCAAAAAAATAGAAGTATTCATACTATATAGTGGAGGTATAGTATGAATACTTTATTATTTTTCTTTGCATTTCCAATAGCAGTTATAATATTCTCAATAGTCTTAGAAAAACTACTTAAAAACCCAATTATTGTTGCAAGTATAATATTTGCAGTTTTTATAATATTAACCTTTGCAGTATTTGGTGTAAACTTTTTAATAGCAACACTTGCATATACAATATTATCATTCATAACAGCACTTATTGTTCACCTACTATGTGAGAGAGATAAAGATGAACATAATATATGTGACTTACTACAAGACTTGCTTTCCAATAATAATAACAATAGTAACAACAATAATAATGATAATGAAAGTGTATGTGATACAGTAGAAGATTTGCTAAACAATAGTACAAATAATTCTCATAATAACAGCTGTGGATGTGGATGCAACAGATACAGAAGAAGATAAAAAATATTAAAAAAGTATTACATTTTTGTAACAAAAATGTAATATTACAAATTCCTATTTTATATTGACATTATATTATTTTTAATATAAAATAGGAATACAATTTAAGAAATACATTAAAGTTTACACTAAAGATTTTTTGTCTAAACCTATCAAAGTCTCTTGATTGTAGTAATGTGGCGTTTCTACAATTTCCCGAAACAAATTAATAGGTCTATGTTAGAAAACAAAAGTTTCGATTTTAAATATAACAAAAGAAGCAAAATATAAATAAAACTAAAAGGGGAGAGATGTACTATGCAAATTATTAAAAGAGATGGAAGAATTACTGAATTTAATGAAGAAAGAATTATTAAGGCAATTACCTTAGCAATGTCAAACACACTAGGAGGAGTAGACATTGATTTGGCCACAAAGATAGCAGATAGTGTTCGTAATCAAGTAAAGGACAAGGTACAAGTATCTGTTTATGAAATACAAGACTTGGTTGAAAAAAAACTAATGGGTTCATCAAGGAAAGAAGTAGCCCAAGCATATATTACATATAGATACAATAGAGATGTAGCCAGAAAAGCAAAAACAAAAGATATGTTTCTTGAGATTATAGAAACAAAATCAAATGATGTAACACGTGAAAATGCAAATATGAATGCAGATACACCAGCAGGAATGATGATGAAATTTGCAAGTGAGACAACAAAACCATTTGTTGATGATTTTTTATTATCAACTGAAGCAAGAAATGCTGTAAAAGAAGGATATATTCATATTCATGACAAAGACTATTATCCAACAAAGAGTTTAACCTGTATTCAACATCCATTAGACAAAATTTTGAAAAATGGATTTAGAGCTGGACATGGAAGCTCAAGACCAGCAAAAAGGATAGAAACAGCAAGTATAATTGGATGTATATCATTAGAAACTGTGCAAAATGAAATGCATGGAGGACAAGCAATTCCAGCATTTGACTACTATTTAGCACCATTTGTAAAAACAACATTTGTGGAAGAAATTAAAAAAATAGAAAAAGTTGTAGATGAAGATTTATCAAGATTATATAACTATAAAGTAAAAGACTATATAAAAGCTGAAACAAAAGATTTAAAGGGAGATGAAAAATACATACAATTAGCAATAAACAGTACTGTAAATAGAGTGCATCAAGCAATGGAGGCTTTTATACATAATATGAATACAATTCACTCAAGAGGTGGTAACCAAGTTGTATTTAGTTCAATAAATTATGGAACAGATGATTCACCAGAAGGAAGATGTATAATAAGAGAAATGCTTTTATCAACAGAAGAAGGAGTTGGAAATGGAGAAACACCAATATTCCCAATTCAAATTTGGAAAAAGAAAAGAGGAATTAACTACTTACCAGAAGATAGAAACTATGACTTATACAAATTGGCATGTAGAGTAACAGCAAAAAGATTTTTTCCAAATTTCTTAAACTTAGATGCTACATTTAATAAACATGATAAATGGAAAGCAGATGATCCAAATAGATACTATTATGAAGTTGCAACAATGGGTTGCAGAACAAGAGTTTTTGCAAATAGACATGGAGAAAAAACATCTATAGGAAGGGGAAATCTATCCTTCACAACAGTAAACTTAGTAAAAATAGCCATAGAGGCTGCAAAAGAAGCACAAGCAAACTTAAGAATGAACTTTGAACTTGGAAAAGATAGTGAACAATACATGACAGAAAAATACAACAAAGAAGTTAAAAAGATATTCTTAAACAAACTAGAAACATACATGGACATAGCCGCAAGACAATTATATGATAGATACAAATTCCAATGCACAGCAGTAGCAAAACAATTCCCACTATTAATGTCTGGATTATGGCAAGATAGTGAAAAACTTCGTCCTGAAGATAAAGTTGAAGAGGTATTAAAACATGGAACACTAAGTATTGGATTTATAGGATTGGCAGAATGTTTAATAGCACTTACAGGAAAACATCATGCAGAATCTGAAAAATCTCAAAAACTAGGGCTAGAAATAGTTACCCAAATGAAAGAAGCATGTGATAGATATGCAGAAAGATATGACTTAAACTACTCATTATTAGCAACACCAGCAGAAGGTTTATCAGGCAAATTTACTAAAATGGATAGAAAAGAATTTGGAACAATAATAGGCGTAACAGATAGAGATTACTATACAAACAGTAATCATGTTCCAGTATGGTACAAATGTACAGCAGAACATAAAGCAAAAATAGAAGCACCATATCATGCACTAACAAATGCAGGACATATTTTCTATATAGAATTAGATGGAGATGCAACACACAATCCAGATACAGTAGAAGCAGTTGTAGACTTAATGGATAAATACAATATGGGATATGGGTCAATAAACCATACAAGGTCAAGATGTTTAGATTGTGGATTTGAAAATGCAGATGCAAACTTAAAGGTGTGCCCAGTTTGCCATAGTGAAAACATAGATACAATACAAAGAATTACAGGATACTTAGTAGGAACAACATCACGTTGGAACAAAGGAAAACTAGCCGAATTACATGATAGAGTAACACACTGTTAAAAATAATAGATGTATTTTGTAATGGGCGGATTTCTATGTCCGCCCAGATATTCAAATTAAACAAGACAAGGTGATAAATATGAAAATAGCAGGATTTTATGATGAAAGTATTTCAAACGGGGAAGGCTGGAGAGCAGTACTGTTTGTTAGTGGATGTCCGCATCATTGCCCAGGATGCCATAATAAAGAAGCTCAAGATTTTGGCTATGGTGAAGAATTTGACAAACAAGAAATATTAGACAGAATAAAAGAAAATTCGATTCTAAAAGGAATAACAATAAGTGGTGGAGAGCCTTTATGCAAAGAAAATATAAATGAAGTACATAAATTTATACAAGACGTGAAAGCAATGAGACCAAACTTTAATGTTTGGTGTTATTCAGGATACACATTAGACGAACTATTAGCAAGAAATGATGAAGATACAAATCAGTGTTTAAAAGATATAGATGTTTTGGTTGATGGAGAATTTAAATTAGATAAAAAGGATCCAACACTTAAATTTAGAGGTTCATCAAATCAACGAATTTTGGATGTGAAGAACAGTTTAAAAACACATCAATTTATAGAATACAAAATTTAATTAATTTAAGGTTAATTTAATAAACTATGCATATAATATGTTAAAATTAAAAAAGAGAGGAAATTAATTATGGAAGAAAAACAAAAAAATAAAAAAACAATTATTACAAAGGAAACTATAATATCAGCTGTTATAGGTTTGATAATAGGGATAGTAATAACTTGTCTAGTGGTACTTTGCATAAATTATTTTAAAAACCGACTAGCTACAATAAATGGTAAAACAATTTCAGCCAAAACAATAAACAATAAAGTCAAACTAACTAGTGGTTTTAAATTAATGATGAGTGAAATTGATAAGACTATTTTAAATGATATATATACATTAACTGAAGAGGAAGAAAAAGAGGCAAAAGAGCAAGCAGACTATTATATAGACTCCTATACATCAAATGGATATTCTGAGCAAGAATTTTTAGAAATGTATGGATTTTCAACTTATGACGAATTCTTAGAAGACATCAAAGTAAATATAAAATCTAACAAATACCTATATGATTACTTAGAAAAAAAACTAGAGCCAGGGGCAGTTCAAAAATATTATGATGAAAATAAAGATAAAATAGAAACATACGATTCAGAACATATTTTAGTAAAAATATCAGATACAGTAACAGATGACCAAGCACTTGCACTTGCTAACGAAATAATAGCAAAACTAAATGAAGGTAAATCTTTTAATGAAGTTGTAGAAGAATATAAGGACAAAATAGTATATGAAGAATTAGGATTCCAAGGAAAATCATCATCACTTCAGCAAGTATATATAGATGAATTGATAGCATTAAAAGATGGTGAATATAGCAAAACGCCAATAAAAACAACATATGGATATCATATAGTACACAGACTAGCAACATCAACAATAGATGATTTAAGAGAAGCAATAATAGAAACATTATCAACAGATTCTATTAATAAAGATCAAAACATACCAGACAAAGCATTTGTTGAATTAAGAAAAGAAAACAACTTAAAAATATTAGATAAAGAACTAAATAAAAAATATGAAGAATATTGTGAAGAACTATATAAGGAAGACACGAATTCATAATATTACAAATATATTACAAATTGCAAAAAGTATTGCAATTTGTAATTTTTTATTATACAAAATGGAGAAAAAATAATGGCTAGTTATACTAGTTTAAGGTTTATGTATTAAGGTAACAAAGAAAGGAAAAAACTTTTTAAAATATTTTCAAAAAAAGTGTTGACAGAGTGAGAA
>USJO01000038.1 GCA_900555075.1 uncultured Clostridium sp. | reverse complement strand
AGGTCGTCAGTTCAAATCTGACTAGCGGCTCCAATAAAAAATAGAAGTTTTGAAATTGTTCTTAGCTTTTATTTTTTTTAAACCTACAATTGTTAAAAAGCCAAACATATCAATATGTATTAAATTAACTAAAAAAAATCAGTAATAGAAACAAATATATAACTTCTGCGAGATTTGGCAAAATTTATGGCAGAAAGCCTAAATGGTCAGAACAAAATGAATATTTTTATTAATTATTGTAAAATCTCCCAATATATGATATAAATAAAAGAAAAAAACGAGGGAGCAAATGGAAGAAATAAAGAAAACAAAAAAACAAGTATCATTTATGAAAAATGTACTAATGCTTATGATAGCACAAGTAGCTATTAAAATATTAGGATTTCTATATAAACTTGTAATAATAAACATAAAGGGTTTCGGAGATACAGGAAATGGATATTATGCAACAGGATACCAAATATACTCATTACTATTAACATTATCTTCAGTAGGTATACCAACAGTAATTTCAAAACTTGTAGCAGAAAGAACTGCAATAGGTGACCATAGAGGGGCACATAGAATCTTCAAAACAGCTTTAAAAACCTTCACAACTATTGGAGTTGTAATGTCATTGGGACTATTTTTTGGTGCAGATTTTATAGCTAAAAATATAATAAATGTTGAAGGTGTTAAATATACATTAATGGTATTAGCACCAGCAATTATGTTTGTTGCAGCAGGAGCAGTATTAAGAGGATACTTTGCAGGACTTGGAACAATGAAACCAACAAGTGTTACACAAACTTTGGAACAATTACTAAATTGTTTATTAACAATAACCTTTGTATATGCAACTGTTGGAAAAGATACTGCAATAATGGCAGCAGCAGGAAACCTATCAAGTACAATTGCAATAGTAATAGCGTTTATTTACATCATTTCATTCTATAAAAAACAAAAGCCAGGAATATTGGAAGACTGCAAAAACCAGACAGTAGAGATGGAAACAAAGACAACAAAACAAATTCTAAAAATAATATTTGCAGTATCAATACCAATGACAATAGGCTCACTTGTTGCAGAGCTTAATGGAACCATAGATACATTAACAGTAAGCAACTGTATACAAACAGCATTTCAAGGAATCCTAGAAGGTGGAAAAGAAGCACTAGAAGCAAAAGCAATGCAACTATCAGGAATGGTATCAAAAATAGAAACAATAATACGTTTACCACTAGCAATAAATGCAGCCTTTTGTACAGCGCTAGTTCCAGCAATAGCAGCATCACTTGCTAAAAAAGATAAAGAAACAGCAGTAAAAAGACTATCATTTTCCTTCTTTTTAACAATAATAATAATAGCACCATGTGCTGTAGGACTTATAACTTTAGCAGAACCAATATTAAAAACAATATACCCAAACTCTTATGAAGGTTCAACTATACTTCAAATAACTTCAATATCCATGATATTTGTTGCACTAAGCTATGTAATAAATGGTGGTTTATATGGAATTGGAAAAACACATATTCCGGCAATAGCATTGGCAATAGGAGCTGGAGTAAAAACAGTGCTAAATATAGTTTTAGTAAGTAATCCAAGAATAAACATACTTGGTTCACCCATAAGTTCAACAGTATGTCAAGCAATAAACTTTATAATATGTAGTTGTTGCTTAAGTAAATACATAAAGCTAGATATTAGGTTCACAAAACACATATTAAAGCCATTATTTTCAGCAAGTGTAATGGGAATCGTAACTTATGCAACACATTATATATTAATAGAACCAATAGGAAATTCAAAAGCAACAATTATAGCAATATTAGTAGGAGCATTAACATATGGAATAATGATAATTGCAACCAAAACTCTAAACAAAGAAGATATGTATATGATACCATTTGGAACAAAGCTATACAAAATGCTAGTAAAAATTGGAATATATAAAGAAAAAAATGTTTAAAGGGGAAAATAATAGATGAAATTTATCTCATGGAATGTAAATGGATTAAGAGCAGTCTATAAAAAAGGATTTCTAGACTTCTTTAATAAAATCAATGCAGACATATTCTGCATACAAGAAACAAAAATGCAAGAAGGGCAAATTAAACTAGAACTAGAAGGATACAATCAGTATTTTAATTATGCTACTCGAAAGGGATATTCAGGAACAGCAATATTTACAAGAATAAAACCTAAGAATGTAACTTATGGAATAGGAATAGAAGAACATGATCAAGAGGGAAGAGTAATAACATTAGAATTTGAGAAGTTCTATTTTATAACCTGCTATACTCCAAATTCAGGAAGAGAACTTGCAAGACTAAATTATAGAATGACTTGGGAGGAGGCATTTAGAAAATATTTAAAAGAGCTAGACAAGAAAAAACCTGTTATAATATGTGGAGACCTAAATGTTGCACATAAAGAAATAGATTTAAAAAATCCAAAAACAAACAGAAGAAATGCGGGTTTTACAGATGAAGAAAGAGAAAAAATGACAGAATTGATAAAAGCAGGCTTTACAGATACTTACAGATATTTATATCCAGACAAAGAAAACGTATATACTTGGTGGTCATATATGGGGCAGGCCAGAGAAAAAAATGTAGGTTGGAGAATAGACTACTTTCTAACATCTGATAGAATAAAGAGTAAAATTAAAGAAACATATATATTTGATGAAATTCTTGGAAGTGACCATTGTCCAATAGGATTAGAAATAGGAGGAATGTTATGAAAAAAATAAAAAATGGAACTAAATGGTTATATTGGTTTACTTTAATAGTATCCATAGTTGTAGTATACAAAGTATTAGATAATTTTACAGGTATAGGGGAATGGCTAAGAGGATTAATGCAGGTTATAAAACCCTTCTTAATGGCAGTACTTGTAGCATATCTACTATATATGCCATGTAGGAAAATCGAAGCCCTATACAAAAAAAACAAAGTGCTAAGAAAAAAAGCAAGAGGACTATCAGTTGCAACAACATATATGCTTACATTATTAGTACTTGCATTATTAATGAAAACTATCTTTCCAATGTTGTATGATAGCATAGTAGACTTAGCAGGAAAGCTACCAGGATACTATGATAGTGCAATTAAATACATAGAAAATCTACCAGAAGATAACATATTAAAAAATGATGTAGTACAAAATGCAATAACAAAACTACAAGAAGTAAACATAGCAGAATTATTAAATTTAGACAATATAACAATGTATATAGAAAAAGTAATAGGAATAGCAAATGGAATATTTAATGCCTTTGTAACAATAATAGTTTCAATATATATTTTACTAGAAAGAACAGAAATTTTAAAATTTGTAAAACGTCTAAATAGTAGCTTATTTAGTGAGAAAAAATGTACAACAATAAATCGCTATTTCGAAAAAGGAAATGATATATTCTTTAAATACATTTCTGGGCAAGTGCTAGATTCAATAATAGTAGGAATAATAATGTCAATAACATTATCAATAATGGGTGTAGAATATTCAGTATTACTAGGATTCCTAATAGGACTATTCAACTTAATACCATACTTTGGAGCAATAATAGCAGTAATAGTAGCATGTTTAATAACAATCTTTACAGGAGGAATTACTCAAGCAATATGGGTAGCAGTAGTTCTTGTAGTACTACAACAAATTGATGCAAATATTATAAACCCTAAAATAATAAGAGATGCACTAAAAATAAGCAAAATCCTAATAATTTTCTCAATAACACTAGGAGGAGCATACTTCGGAGTGCTAGGAATGTTCCTAGGGGTGCCAGTAATAGCAGTAATAAAAATGATGTTAGATGACTATATAGAAAGAAACGAAAAAGAAATTACAAAATTTAGTGACTAAAAAATGTGATTAAAAAGATTAAAGTATTGTAATTTGTGATTTTCTATTATACGATAAATTTGAAAATGTGAAAATAATTAAAAAATATAGGGGAGGCGAACTTAGTGCGTCTCCCAATTGTAGATTTATTGATTTTTACTTGACAAATTTCATAAAAAAATATATAATTTCCCCATAAAAGGGGAGATTTTGTTATGAAAAAATTTAAAACAATTTCTTTATTAATATTAATATCAATTATAGCTTTAGGTTCAACAGTATTCGCAGTAACAGGAACAGTTAATGCACCAAGTGGACTAGTTTTAAGAGGAGAAGCAAGCAAAGAAGGAACTCCACTTGACACAGTTCCAGACAAAACAGAATTAGAGATAATAAAAGATACTGGAGAGTGGTGCAAGGTCACATATAATGGCAAAACAGGATATCTTTTTGGTCAATATGTAAATAGAAAAGAAACACCACCCCAAACGCCTATAACTCCAGAAACTCCAGAAGTAACAGATTCAAATTCAGTACAAGCAAAAAGCAAAATAAAAGTATATATGATTCCTGTTATAACTTCAACAGTTATAAATGAAATAGAACCAAATGCCCAAATTACAATAGAAAAACAAATAACAAACTGGTCATATATTGTATCAGGAGATATTCAAGGTTGGGTAAGAACTTATGGAGTACAAAATGAAATACCTGCTCCTGCAACAACACCAGAAGCTCAAAAGCCAGAAGAACCAACACCTAAGATACCAGAAACGCCAACAATACCAACAAATGAAGAGCCAGAAAAACCAGCAACAACTCCAGCAAATAATAGTGGAGCAAGTGAAACAGTTGTAAACAATGTTAAAGGCTTCGTAGCAGTAGATTATGCTAATATAAGAAAAGATGCTTCAACAAATTCTCAAATTATAACAACACTAACAAAAGGCACATCATTTACAATTACAGCCGAAACAGAGGACTGGTACAAAATAACATATACAGGACTTGATGGAACAGTATATGTAGGTTACATCTATAAAAATCTAGCAACAAAATAGAAGGTGATAATTATAAAAAGACCAATTGCAACAATTTTAATTGGAGCAATAATTGGAATAATATATGGGCTATACTTTAAAACAAGTATAGCCACAACTGTTATTCTATTAGCATTTTTGCTCTTCTTAATTCAAAAAAATAGATATAAAACATTTTTCTTTTTTGCAAAACGCAGAAAAATTTTCCTAGTAATTTTTATATCAGCAATTATTTCAAATGTATATTTAAATCTAACAAATTCTAAATATGAAAAAGTCTATAAAGAAAATTCCAAGAACATAAAAACAGTAGCAACAGTTATAAGTGAGGCAAAGGAAACAGAATATTATTATAGTTACAAAATTAAAGTGGATAGCAAAGCCTTTATGCTCTATGTAAATAAGAATTATCCACAGAAATTAAAATACGGGATGTGTATAAGTTTAGCAGGAACATACTCAAAACCAACAGAGGCCAGAAATTACAAGGGGTTTAATTATAAAGAATATTTAAAAACTAAAAAGATCTATGGCTCAATTAAAGCAGGAAAAATTAATGTAATAAAGGAAAACAACGTAAATTTAATCTCAAAGATTAGTAATGATATTAGAAATAAAATCATAAGTACAGCTAAAAGTATTTTACCAAATAAAACAAGCAGTTTAATTGTGGGAATATTGATAGGAGAAAAGGATAGCATTTCAGAAGAGGTTACAAATAGCTTTCGTAAGTCAAGTATATCGCATATCTTAGCAATATCTGGAACACACATTTCATACATAGTACTTGGAGTAAGCTTTTTATTAACTAAAAGCAAAACTCCTAAAAAGATAATGCATATCACAACAATACTAGTGCTTATACTATATATGCTTATAACAAGTTTTATACCATCTGTTATACGAGCGTGCATTATGGGAATTATAATTATATTATCAAGAAGTGTTTATAGAAAGGCAGATATTTACACATCCATATCGATTTCCTTATTAATTATTTTAATAGATAATCCATTTGCAATAAAAGATGTAGGATTACAGCTATCATATTTAGGCACATTAGGAATTGTCACTTTAAGCAAACCAATATCAAAATTTTTAAAGAAATATATTAAAGAAAAAATAGCTACAATATTTGCAGTAACTATATCAGCACAAATAATGGTATTACCAGTAACAATACTAAACTTTAATGAAATATCAACAGTATTTTTAATTTCAAATATTTTAGCAGTACCACTATCAGGAGCAATAATACTATTTGGATTTGCTAACATATTTATAGGAATGGTATCACTTAAAATAGGAAAAACACTAGCAATTTTTACACATAGCCTTGTACAATTACTTATTTGGATTGCAGAATATATTTCAAAAATTTCCTTTTCAAGTATTACAGTAACTACACCAAGCATTGTAACAATTATTACATATTACATACTTATTTATATTTTTTACAAACATAAAACAAACTGGTTTAGAAGAAAAGCAATAATGGGGTTTGCCATACTTGTAGTTTGCATTATAATACTAACGAGCCTACTAATTAAACCATTTAAGATACACTTTGTTGATGTTGGACAACGGAGATTGTACTGTTATTACAACACCTTCTAGAAAAAATATGGTAATTGATACTGGAGAGGAAGAGAATGTTGTTACAAAATATTTATTAGATAGAAAAATTAAAAATATAGATTACCTAATGATATCACATTTTGATTCTGATCACTGCAAAAACTCACTAGAAATAATGAAAAGATTAAAAGTAAAAAATGTTATAATTGCTAAACAAGCTGAGAATAGCAAAGAATTCCAAGAGACTATTGAAATAGTAAGAAAAAAGAGAATCAACCTATTAGTAGTGCAAGCAGGGGATACAATAAATGTAGATAAAGATGTCTATATAAAAATACTTTGGCCAAAGAACTCAGATTTTGTAAGAAATAATTCACTAAACAATAATTCAATTGTAGCAAAATTATATTATAAGAATTTCAACATACTATTTACGGGGGATATAGAGCAAATAGCTGAAAAGCAACTCATAGAGAGCTATAACGAGCAAATACTAAAATCAACTGTATATAAAGTACCTCATCATGGTTCAAGAACATCTTCAACAGAAGAGTTTATAAAAGCAGTATCGCCTAAAATATCATTAATATGTGTAGGTGAAAACAACAAATTTGGGCATCCAAATAGTGAGATTATAGAACGCCTACAAACTTACGGAAGTAAGATTTATAGAACAGATTTGCAAGGGGAAATTACAATAAAAGTTAATAAAAATGGAAAAGTAAAAATAGAAACATATGTATAATAATGAAAAATCAGGTTATTATAAAAACGGTGGTAAATATGAAAAAGTATATTTTTATTGCATTAATACTAGCTTTAATTCTAAGCTTTTTATTAGGTGTATATTTATATAAATCAAAACAAATAAATGAACAAATAGCGTTTGAAGCAGAATTTAGTAAAAGCGAAAATGTAATAAAACAGGCAGAAGAGATAATTAAAGAAACCAGTAGTAGTGAATATAAAACAACACCTAATACTAAAGTAATTGAAAAGAAATACTATAAAGATTGTAAACATCTAATGCAAGAAGAACAAATAATAAAAGAAAATTTAATAAACAAGACACAATCAGAGTTTCAAATTGAATATATAGGGTGGGAGATACAAAAATTTACTCCAAGTGAAATCGCAATATATAAAGAAATAAATGATTTCTGCAATGAGCATTATCTGTTAAAAGATTTAAATGGAGAAATAGTTGTTTACAAACTAGATAAATACGGAAACGCAAAAGAAATTATACAGGAAACAGGAATCCAAACAAAATACCTCTCAGAAATAGATATTGAAAATTTAAAAAAAGGTATAAAGGCATTTGGAAACAAGAAATTAAAACAGGCACTAGAAGACTTTGAATAATTGAATTAACATAAAAAATGTGATACAATATAAATATAATCTTTTAAAGGAGGATTAAGATGTCAGTACGGTTTATAGGAATTAAATTAGTAAATGAGGAAGGAAATAATCTTAGATATTCCTTCAAAAAACTAAGAAATGCATGCCTTTGTTCTTCTTATAAAAGCGTAAGAATATTTGATATTGTTTCTGAAGGGGTAAAGGAAGTGACAAACTATAATCTTACAAGATATGGAATCAGAGATAGCCCTGTATTTAGTGAACTAGAAAAAGCAATATTAAAAGATTCAAGATATCAAGCTAGAAGAGAAGAAGTATTGAAAAAGGAGCTTTTAGAGAGGAAAAAAAGAGAACAAAGCCGATTACCATATATAGGAATTGGAGAGTATTATAATAGAAAAAGACTATTAAAGTATTATTATCGTAAGTATGCATGTTTCCGTGAACATTGACATAAAAATGAACCATTTAATAATGGTTCATTTTTATCAGACTGTTGACAAAGTAAAAAAATATTTTGTTCAATAGTCTTTCTTTTTTGTG
>USJO01000037.1 GCA_900555075.1 uncultured Clostridium sp. | reverse complement strand
GTCCAATGCCTTTATAGAATCATTAGGTAATACAAGTGCTCTTATTTCATTTTCACTATTTTGCTCTAATTTTCTTATTATATTATTTCCTAGAAAACCATTTGCGCCAGTTATTATATACATTTTTTTCATATCACACCTCCAACATTTACAGATAGTTACTAATTAAAAATGCTATTGTTAATATAGCTTTCTTTTTCATAAATACCTCCACAATAACTTACTATTAACTAATTCATATAATACCACAAACTCATTTATCCTGTCAAAAAATTGTTTCTCTATTTATAAATTTATCTGTAACATTTATATCAAAGTTCCAATTACCTGTTATTGTTTTTATATTTTTTTGATTTCTAAATATATTAACTGTTGAAAAAGATATATATATATTATTACTTTTTGGATATGTATGATTTAAGTTATTTAATAGTATAGCTTGTTTTACTATACTATTTTCACTTGCAAATTCTTCTGCATATCCAGTACTTAAACTTTTTTCATTTCCGTCTTCAAATATTATATTATTTTTTTCATCTTTTATTACAATGTCTTTTATCGCTATATTATCAATACTTTTAAGGTTTGAGGGTATTTTATAGTTAAATACTATTCCTATATTTGAGTTATCGATAATTATACTATCTAGCTTTATTCCTAAATCGTTTTGTATGTTATAGTCCATTTCGACGTTTTGAACATATCCATATTCTAATGCCGTTTCAACTCCCTTATTATTCCAATGATTCCATAATGAATTACTTGCTAATACTATTCCTGTTCCCATAAATACTATACACAAGATTGACGCTATTATTTTTTTCATTTCTATAAACCTCCATTTTCTGTTATTTTCATACAATCCACTTTTAATTGCATAAGTAAATTTTGGGGGAATATATATATCTTCTGTGCAAACAGTTCTTAATTTATTTTCAAAATTTTCATTACTCATAAAACATTTCTCCTCTAAATTTTTCTTTTAATTTGCTTTTTGCTTTTCTCATTTTTGTTTTTACTGTATTTTCATTTATATGTAAAATATTACTTACTTCTTTTATACTGAAGCCTGAACTATAATACAATATTAAAATTTGTCTTTCTTCATAATCTAATGTTCTTAACAGTAAATTAAAATTTAATTCGCTATTTACTAGGTCATAATCATTCTTAGTATCTATAACTTCCTCCATTTGAGTATCTTCAAGTATTTGTTTTTTATTTTTCTTATAAATTTTTTTACACTCGTTAATTAAAATTCTTACAATCCAGGTTTTCAAATAATTTGTATTTTTAACCTTTTTTATATGTTTATATGCTAATATCATTGTACTTTGTACTGCTTCACATATATCATAGTCATTGTTTAGTCTCATCCTTGCAATTTTATACAATTCTTGTTCATATTCTAATATAATATCAGTAAAAGCATCTTTATCTCCTAATATTGCTTTAGACAGTAATTCCTCCAAAATCTACCTCCAAATCTTATATGCATATTTGATTTTCATTTATTAGATATTAGTAACTACTAAAAAAGTTTTAAATTTATAAAAAATACTTACTGAAATTAAATTAGTAAGTATTTTAACTATTTCGACAAATTGTAATTTGTCGCTTACTTTTATCCAAGTGCTACATCTAATATCATCATAACCACAAATCCTATTGCAACTCCTATTGTACTTATATTAGAATGTTCTCCAACTTGTGATTCTGGTATTAATTCTTCTACCACCACATAGATCATTGCTCCTGCTGCAAATGATAAAAGATACGGAAGAATTGGTACAACTGCATTTGTAAGTAATATTGTAATGATTGCTCCTATTGGCTCGACTATTCCTGATAAAGTTCCATATAAAAATGCTTTTGGCTTTGATACCCCTTCGCTTTTAAGTGGCATTGATATAATTGCACCTTCTGGGAAGTTTTGTATTGCTATTCCTATTGCTAAAGCAAATGCTCCTGCCATTGTTATTCCGGTACTTCCAATTATTGCTCCTGCAAATGTAACTCCAACTGCCATTCCTTCTGGTATATTGTGAAGTGTTACTGCTAGTACCATCATTGTTGTTTTCTTTAATTTTGATTTTACACCCTCTGGTTTATCGCTTTTTAAGTGTAAGTGTGGTATAAGGCTATCTAAAACTAACAAGAATACTATTCCAAACATAAATCCAATACTTGCAGGAATCCAAGCTACTCTTCCTTGTTCTTCTGCCATATTTATTGATGGGATAATTAAAGACCAAATAGATGCTGCTATCATTACTCCAGAAGCAAACCCTAAAAGTAACTTTTCTATTTTTTTATTCATTTTGTTTCTCATTAAGAATACTGTTCCTGCTCCAAACATTGTTCCTAAAAATGGAATTAATAATCCCCAAAACACATCCATTCTACTCATTTCCTTTCAAACTTGTTACCATATCTATTTTGTTTATCTTCTTAGCAAGTAATTTTGAAACAATATAAGATATAATAAATGTTCCTATTGCTGCAATTATATAAGTTTCGAGTTTAATACTAGCTCCAAAATCATAACTTTCTTCAATAGCTGTTTTAAATAGCCAATCTGTTAAATAAAACCCTGCTGGCAAGCCCAAAACTATAGATATACAAGATATGATATTATTTTGTTTTATAAATATTTTTCTAATTTGTTTATCTTTAAATCCTAATACTTTTAAAGTTGCAAATTGGTATTGTTTTTCTGAATAAGATAATATACCTAAATTATAAATAATGACAACTCCTAAAATAATTGCTACAACGATAATTAATATAATCATTGTTTTCATTGTTTCTAGCATATTGTTCATACCTTCTTTTAGTTCTTCTTTATTTGCAATTACTTCTATGCCTTCTATTTCTTTTATGTTTGATAAATCTTCATTTGTATATAGCGAATCTGGTTTATATTCTATATTTAAACTTTCAAGATATTCTCTTGTCATCGTTACATTCTGGTTTTGTGGATCTTTGTTAAATCCTATTATTTTAGATGTGTAATAAGTGTTACTTCCTGTTATATGCCAAGTTATTTCATCTCCTATGTTATAACCTTTAGTTTTTGCTAGTTTGTATGTTACATATACTCCATCATCTTCATTTATACTAACAAATTTTTCTTTACTATCAATAAATCTTACATAGTCTTTACTATCTGTTACAAAAATATTATTTGATTCTCTTGTTCCCTCTCTATCCTTAATTTCTATATATAAACTTTGAGATGTAGCATTTCCATATTTATTAGTCAAATCTTCAAATACAGAGTTATTAATGTCAGATTTTATACTTAATTTATAATCAAAATTGAATAATCTATTAAATTGTAAATCTATAAAGTGATTAAGACTATTTAACATTCCTAAACTACAAACTATTAGCATTGTGCATGCTGCAATACCTATAATTCCTGTAATTGTTCTTGCTTTATTTCTAAGCATATCCCTTATATTCCATTTTGTACTAAAACTCATTGTTTTAAATATTTTGTTTGTAGTGGCATTTAAAGAATTATTTTTTACTTTTGGTATTTCATTTCTTAAAGTTTCAGCTGGTTTTTCCTTTAATATTTTTCGTGTAGATAAATAGGTAACAAGTGAAACACAAAGAACAACAAGTAGTGCTACAATATAGGAATCATTTTTAATAACAGGCATACCATTTGGAATTTCAAAAAAGCTCATTTCCATTCCAATAAATACATTTCCTATAAAATATCTGCCTCCTGCAATACCTAGTCCTGCTCCAACTAAAGAAATCCAAAAACTATAACCTATATAATGTAAGATTATTTTTCTCTTTTTAAATCCTAGTGCCTTTAAAGTTCCTATTTGTATTCTTTGTTTTTTTACAACTCTTGTCATTGTAGTTATAACAGAAAGCAAAGCAATAAACAAGAATAGCCCTGAAAACACACCAATATAGGTTTCTCCTTCTTCTATTTCTCCTTGATATGTTTTATAAGAAGCTGTATCTTCTATATCTACTAAAGCTACATTATCTATCTTTTCTTCTATTTTGTTTTTAACTTCATTTATTCTTTCTTTGTCATCTATATCAATCATAATGTAATTGTATTTTAGATAATCTTTAAACTCAAAATCACTTACATATTGTTCAAATATTTCACTATCTGTTATATTCATTTCTTGCATTACTTGATTTTTTATATATTCTTCTAATTCGTTTACTGATAAATAAGCAAATCCAAATGTTTTATGATCTGGAAATAATTGTGATTCATCTTTTACATCATATAAATGGTCTGGTACATTTATAAAACCTATAATTTTTTCATCTAGTACATAACCATCATATTTTATTTTTAATGTATCTCCAATTTTTAAATTGTTTTCTTCAGCAAAGAAATTATCTAACCATATTCCTTTTGTATTTACATCAAACTCATTTCCTTCTACTATATAAAATTTTGATATTTCATTTTTTTCTATAAAACTTAATTGTAAAGTTATATCGCTATTTTCTGCTAATACCCCATTTACAACTAATTTACTTTCTGCATTTTTTACATTTCCTATTTGTTTTATTGTGTCTAAATTTTCCTTTGTGAGTTCTCCCATTGCATTTATGTCTTGCAAGTTATAATCTGTGTAAAAATTATTAGCTGTTTGTTTCATTCCTTCCATATAGCTTTCTATTCCACTATATGCCATGACTCCAATAAAAACCATTAGAAATATTGTGATAAACTGTGATAAGTTTTGTTTTATATCACGAAGCATTTTTCTTTTTAACATTTTACCACTTCACCTCATCAATCTTTTTAGGATTTTCGTTTGAAGTTATTTCTTCTATTTTTCCATTTTTTACTTTTATAACTGTGTCTGCTATTTCAGCAAATAAACTATTATGTGTTACTATAATTACTGTATTTGCACCATTATTTCCATCACATTGCTTCTTTAATAATTTTAATACTTCTACACCTGTTTTTGAATCTAATGCTCCAGTTGGTTCATCACATAATAATAATTTTGGATTTTTTGCTATTGCTCTTGCTATTGATACCCTTTGTTGCTCTCCTCCAGATAATTGATTCGGAAATTTATTGATATGATTTTCTAAGCCTACATCTTTAATTGCTTGTTTGCTATCTTTTCCATTTTTTACAATGTCTTTTACTATTTCTACATTTTCTAATACTGTTAATGTAGGTAATATATTATAAAACTGAAAGATAAATCCAATATTTTCAGCTCTATAATTTGAAAGTTCGTTTTCATTGTACTTTGATATTTCTTCTCCATCTATTTTAATCTCTCCAGATGTTACATTATCCATTCCACCAATTAAATTAAGTAGTGTTGATTTTCCTGCTCCTGATGGACCAAGTATTACAACAAGTTCTCCTTTTTTGATTGATAAGTTTACATCATCTAATGCTTTAAACTCTTTTTCTCCTATTTTGTAAGTCTTACTTACATTTTTTATTTCTACTATATTTTCCATAGTTCCCCCCTAACTTATTTGTATAATGTGAATTTATATTCATATTCGTATTTATTATACTTCTTTTTATTTTTATAGTCAATAAAACATGAAAATATTTTCATGTTTCTTGCTTTTTTCTTTTTATCATTGTATAATCAAAAAGAGGAGGTAAGCCGTTATGTCAGAAACAAGAATGCCTACACAGAAAAGGTCTATTGAAAAAAGAAATAGAATTATAGAAAAAGGATTTGAATTAATGTGTGAAAATGGATATTATGCTACAACTATTCCTGATATAGCAAAATATTCAGATGTTTCTGTTGGAATCATATATCAATATTTTAATGATAAAAAGGACATTTTTATCGAAGGAATAAAGAACTACTCAAATACCATCATGTACCCAATGCTTGATATTTTAGAAAATAAGAAAATTGAAATTACTAACCTAAAATCTCTTATATCAGATGTAATAGAGTTGTTTATAAAAAATCACACCATTTCAAAAAAAGCTCACGAAGAACTTTTAGCAATGTCGCATTTAGATGAAGATGTTGGAAACATTTTTAAAACTTACGAATTTGAAATGACAGAAAAAATTGTTTCTTTATTAGAAAATAACAATATTCACATAAAAAATTCTCGTGAAAAGGTACATATTGCTTATAATATGATTGATACTTTATGCCATGAAATTGTTTACCACAAACATAAACAAATTGATTATGACACTATGAAAAGTGAAATTATAAATATAATCGTAAATATCCTAAAATAAGAAATTTACTTTATTTTAGGATATTTTTATAATAAATTCAAATTTATATAACAAATAGGAGAACAAAAATATCTATTCTCCTATTAGCTTTTTACTTAGACAATTAGAATATTAGCACTAACATACCAACTAATATACAAGCAGGTATTCCAAGTATCATTCCTATAAAACTTTGCTTTATATGAAACCAATAATTTTTATATTCTTTCATATCTTCTGTTCCTGGTATTCTTACTTTCTTTGAGTGGCAAAACCAGATACAATCTAAAATAAAAGCATCATACCAATCTATTATTAGCCATATAATATAGGAATTTATAAATCCCTCCGTAAAACTATTAGCTCCATTAAATCTATTGATAATAAATGCAAAAATAATTGCAAACACAATCAATGCTATCATTTTTCTTATAATGTCTTTTTTACTGTATGTTTTCTTAGTTTTAGGAATAATGTTTAGCTCCTCACATCTTTTTTTTATTTCAGGTGGATAGTCGCCTATTGAAGCTAAAGGATTTTTTAATGTAAGAGAAACTATTATTATTGTGAATAAAACAATGCCTATAAAACTTTCTGTTAAAATAATCATTTTTGTACCTCTCTTTCGGATGAACATTTACCTAAGTTTCAAATAATTATATAAAGAATTATAGTACAACTTCATTCAATTATCAACTTGTAATCTATCTAACATATTTTTGTATTGAATTATATTCATCTCCTGAAATTTGATATATTCCATTATCTGTTTGTTCTATATAATATTTTCCATCTTTATCATATACAAACAAACTTCTAGTTTCTCCTTCAAAATAAAATATTACTTCTATTTTATCATCAACAGTATTAGAAAAACTTTCTTTATTCATTTGCCAAGATGTTCTACTTTTACCACTATTACTTAACACATATATAATATCTTCTATTTCTTCATCACTTGTAACTGTTTTATTATTTGTACTATTTTTTATTGAAATCTTCTGTACTACACTTGCTTTAGGTAAATTAAGTTTATATTTATATACATCATAAAAAAGTGTTTCATAAAGCACTGATTCTTCCCCTGTTGTAATTTTATGTGCAAAAATAGGTGGATTATTTATATATTTAACACTTACAAAATCTAATGTAAACATTATTCCCATAAACACAACAAAATACATAATTAATGCTACTACCTTTACACTATTTTTTTGTTTTTTTATAAAATTCCCAAATCCAAATGTTGTTAGTAATACACCTATTATTATAGAAAAACTACAAAAATGGCTATCGTGGTTAAATACCACAATTCCAAATAGTATTAGCAAATATCCAATTATCAATAAGAAATAACCTATTATATTATTTTTATCATTTATCTTATTGTTATAGCTTATTGCCATTAACATATTTTCTTCAAAGGTTTCTTGGTATTTTTCTTTTTCAATTTTTTCTCCACTTAATAACTCATTTATGGAAATTCCTAGTTCTTCACTTAAAGGCTTTAGAGTAGATAATTCTGGCATACCTCTGCCATTTTCCCATTTTGAAATAGTTTTAAAACTAACTCCTAACTTTTCGCCTAATTGTTCTTGTGTCATATTTTTACTTTTACGAAGTTCTGCTATAAATTTTCCAATTTTAACTTGATTCATATTCTTTCTCCTCCTTTAATAAAAATATAACAATTTAATATTTAAAATAACACTACTTTATCGTAGAGTTTTAATATTTTATGTTTCGTAGAGTATTAGAAATTGTAATTTTTCAGTTAGATATTATATTCAAATCCAACTTCTAAATATTCTTTTTCTCCTATTTCTATTGTTCTTTCTTTAATAATTCTTCCACCCATTTTAGTATAAAACTTTTTAGATGGCTCATTATCTTTTAGACACCATAATATCATTTTAGTTTTATGCTTTTTCTTAAATTCTTCTGTAACGAATTGAAACATTTTTGTTCCTATTCCATTGTATTTAAGATTAGGCTTTACATATAATGCCAATAATTCGCAGTCTATATCTGATATGTCTTGTGTAAATTTATTACTATCAATATATCTGCAAAATCCAACTACTTGATTATTTAATTCTGTTACTATAAAACCATTTTCTTTATAGTCGTTTTTTCTTTTTTCTATTCTTTTATCTCTATTCATTGAATTTAGAACATTATCATCAATTATTCCTTTATATGCCGATTTCCAACCATTTATTTGAATATCAACAACATTTGGAATATCTTTTTCTTCAATATTTCTAATTATAATATTATCCACTTTTATCACACTTTCTAATTGTAATTTCTCGCTATCATTAACATGACTCTTTCTCAACTTTATTCAAATAG
>USJO01000036.1 GCA_900555075.1 uncultured Clostridium sp. | reverse complement strand
GAAGATTTATATGCTTTACTAGTTAAAACTCCAATATTAGATGACTTCTCAGAAGGACCATTTAATGAATATGAAAGAAAACCAATAGAGAAGGAAAAATTTGAAAAATATGTTAAACAAAACACTACTGAAAAAGGCATCAAATTAATCAGAAGATATTATGGAATAATTGGAAAAAAATAATAATTACTTGTATGAATGCTAACAGTTTTTGTTAGCGTTCTTTCTGTTTATAAAAGAACAAAATAATGATAATATAACAAAAGTTATTAAATTTTGAAGATGAAATGAATAAAAATTAATTTGATCAAATTCGAGCAAATTGATTGTTTAATAATGTAAAAAATAGTATAATATCTAATATAAATTAGCTAAAAAATATTAGGATAAGGAGGATAAAACATGGATAATAAATTAATTGGAAATGAGAAAAATATTTTGTTTTATAATGATGAAGAAGGCAGCACATGTTCCAAAATGGAACATATGGGTAACAATGGCAAACAAGTTTATAATACAAAATATTATAATCTTGATATGATCATTTCAATAGGTTTTAGAGTTAACTCTAAAAAAGAAAATATGGGACTTACTACCTAGGAAAATTCACCTAATGGGAAGATTTTAAAATCTGATGTAATTATTGCCAAGAACTATTTAAATGAACAAGAAATTAAAAATTTAAATAATTTAGTAAACTTATTTTTGGATATTGCTGAAAATAATGCAAAAAATACAAAAACTGTTGTGGAAAGTAATATTATAAAACTACAACGAATTCTGAATAGTGTAGGAGAGAATATTATTCGCAATTACTTCAAAGAAACTGCAAAAGGTATAAGAAAGGAGACAAAAATTTGCTTGAATTAGAAGAAAATAAACATAAGCTATTAAGTTTAAAATCAAAAATTAATAGCATAGCAGAAGCACTTAATATAAATAACATAGAATCAGAAATAAAAAAACTAGAAGCTAAGACTTCAGAGGCTGACTTCTGGAATGACCAACAAAATTCCGGTCTAGTCATTACAAAAATGAAACGATTGCAGAATAAATTAGCTAGATTTAAGAAAATAGAAATAGAATATGAAAATTTAAGTAGCCTAAATGAGCTATTACTTGAAGAAGAAGATGCTGAGCTTGGAAAAGAAGTGTTAAAAAACACTGAAAAGTTAGAAGAAGAAATAGAACATTTGCAATTAGAAACATTATTATCAGGAAAGTATGATAAAAACAATGCAATAGTTACGCTTCACCCAGGAGCAGGAGGAACAGAATCTCAAGATTGGGCTGAAATGCTATATAGAATGTATTGTAAATGGGCTTCAAGTAATGGGTTTGAGGTACAAGAGTTAGACTATCTAGAGGGTGACGAGGCAGGAATTAAAAGTGTTACATTTTTAGTAAAAGGTGAAAATGCTTATGGGTATTTAAAAGGAGAAATGGGAGTACATAGATTAGTTCGTATATCTCCATTTGATAGTGGAGGAAGAAGACATACATCATTTGCCTCACTAGAAGTATTACCAGAAATAACCGAGGATATAAAATTAGATATCAATCTAGATGATATAAAAATGGATGTATATAGAGCATCAGGTGCAGGAGGACAAAAAGTAAACAAAACTTCATCAGCAGTAAGATTAACGCATATACCAACAGGCATAGTAACAGCATGCCAAACAGAAAGGTCACAAACACAAAATAGAGAATATGCAATGACAATGTTAAAATCCAAGTTATTAGAACTAAAAGAAAAAGAACAAAAAGATAAAATAGAAGATTTAAAAGGAGTACAACGAGATATAGCATGGGGAAGTCAAATCCGTTCATATGTATTTTGCCCATATACGCTTGTAAAAGACCATAGAACAAACTATGAAGTGGGAAATGTGGAGGCAGTAATGAATGGAGACTTAAATGGATTTATAGAGGCATACTTAAAAACAACAGTAAAATCTTAAAGAGGAGTAAAAGATGGAAAAACAGAAAGTAAACTTGTGGAGAATACTTGCATATTTTATGATATATAGTTTTGTGGGTTATGTTGTTGAAACTTTATTTGCACTCATAAACTACAATGTATTAGAAAGCAGAAAAAGCTTTCTATATGGACCATTTTGCGGAATATATGGAGTAGGAGCAATAGTTCTAATATTAACTCTTAGATACTTTAATAAAAATAATTACACTTTGTTCCTTGGAGGATGTCTAATGGGTTCTGTTGTGGAATATATTATGAGCTTCCTAGGAGAGGTGCTATTTGATGCACGTTGGTGGGATTATTCAAAAAGATTCTTAAATATAAATGGTAGAATATGCTTACTATATGCCCTTTTTTGGGGAATTTTAAGCTTGATATTAATGAAAATAATCAACCCAGTAGTAGATAAACTTATAGAGTATATAAAATCAAAGGTAAGCACGAAGATTATAAAATGGGTAGTTGCTATTACTATGACACTTATGACAGTTAACATAATATCAACAGGACTAGCAGTAGAAGCTTTTTTAATACGAATGTCTATAGAAAATGATATAGATATAAAAAATAAGCAAAAAGCAACTGAAATATACAACAAAATATATCAAAATCCAAAGGAAAAGGAGTTTATATATAAATTTTGGGGAGATAAGAAAATGATAATGACATTTCCTAATATAGCTCTAAGAACGAAAGATGGTAAAAAAGTATATGTAAGAGATTTATTACCAGATATAAAACCATACATATACAAATTTGAAAATAATGATTAAAAGAAATAAAAATTTATACATAGTTACAGTAAAAGAGGAAGTATGAGTAAAAAATATAATAGAGTTAAAATATTTAAATTAATATTATTTATGTTAATAATTGCAATATGTATATATGCTACAATATATTTATTTCCAATAATAAAAAATATTGAAACTCCAGAAGAAAGAATAAACCTTAAAAATAAAATAACTAATTCTGGAATTCAAGGAATGGCTACACTATTTCTTTTAGAAATTTCTCAGATTTTTTTAGCAATACTTCCAGGAGAGCCACTAGAAATATTTGCAGGGATGTGTTATGGGGCTATAGGAGGAACAATATTTATACTGGTTTCAATTCTCATAATTTCAACTGTTATTTTTTATTTAGTAAAAAAATTTGGAAAGAATTTAGTGTATGAATTTTGTAATAAAGAAAAAATTGATAATATAGAAAATAGTAAAATTTTTAACAATCCTAGAAAAATAGAATACATATTGCTTATTTTGTTTTTAATACCAGGAACACCAAAAGATTTATTAGTATATATAGGTGGCCTTTTGCCTATAAAACCAACAAGATTTATACTAATATCAACATTTGCAAGATTTCCATCAATAATATCCTCTACTTTAGCAGGAAGTAATATAGTAAAAGGAAATTGGGCAAATATAGGAATTATTTATCTACTTACATTAGTTTTTGTAGTTGTTGTAATTTTTATAATAGGTGTATTTGATAAGAGTAAAGAAACAAAAGAGGTTTTAAATATAATTAAATAGAAAAGGGAGACAAAATGGAGAAAAAAGATAAATTACTAAAATTGCAAGATTTAACTATGTATTTCTTTATATGTAGTTTTATTGGGTGGCTTTTAGAGGTTGCATATGCTTTTAGCGTATATGGAACTTTTGTAGATAGAGGATTTTTACGTGGACCAATATGCCCAATATATGGATATGGGGCAGTAATAATGGTACTTATAACTGATTGGATAAAAAAGAAGAAGATTACAAATTTACTTATAATTTTTGCTATTGTAGCTGTTATTGCTACAGTTTTAGAATATATAGCATCTTACTTTCTAGAATTGGTATTTAACCTAAGATGGTGGGATTACACGGGATATTTTCTAAATATAAATGGAAGAGTATGTCTTATATTTTCAATATTTTTTGGAATAGCAGGAGTTATTTTTATAAAAAACATATATCCAATAATGCAGAAAACATTTGATAAGATAAGAAAAAAGTTGTCAACAAAAACTATCTGGATAATTTTAATAACACTTATAATCCTAATGACATTAGATAAGGGAATTTCAGCTTTATTATATATAGACCCAGAGCTAAAATATGTTGATAGAAGAGTAATATTACAAAAATTTAAATGAAATAAGCCACTTTTAAAGAGGCTTATTTTTTAAAAATTTTTTATTGGTACTAATTTTAATTAAAGATTCTTTGAGTAAATCTAAGCGTTAATATTTAAAGCATATAAGAATTTTGTCATAATTCTTTAGCCTTTCTGGCAGTTCGTGTAGCATCATAAAAAATAAAAACATAATATGTAATATGGGGTGAACAATAGTGAATTGGTTTGAAAATTTAACACCAGTAATTCAAGCAATGCTTGCAACAATATTTACATGGGGAGTAACATCACTAGGAGCTGTAGTTGTTTTCTTTTTTAAGGAAATGAATAAAAGAGTATTAGATACCATCTTAGGCTTTAGTGGTGGGGTAATGATTGCAGCTTCATTTTGGTCCTTACTTGCCCCTGCTATTGAACTATCAGAAGAGCTTGGATACATAGTATGGCTCCTACCAACTATAGGCTTTATAGCAGGAGGATTGTTTGTATTATTATCTGATACATTTCTAGATCAAGTATTAAAAAGCAAAAAAGATTTTAAAGATGCCACATCATTAAAAAGAAGTATACTTTTAATATCAGCAATTACCATACACAATATACCAGAAGGTATGGCAATTGGGGTAGCATTTGGAGGAATAGCAAGTGGAGTGCCAGGAATGACATTAATTGGAGCAGTAATGCTTGCACTAGGTATAGGAATTCAAAACTTTCCAGAAGGAGCAGCAGTATCCTTGCCATTAAGAAGAGAAGGTTACTCAAGATTCAAAAGTTTTATGATAGGGCAGGCGTCAGCTTTAGTTGAGCCAGTATCTGCCATAATAGGTACAGTTTTAGTAATGTATATAAGAAGTATGTTGCCATTTTTATTAGCATTTGCAGCAGGTGCAATGTTAGTAGTAGTAGCAAGAGAATTATTACCAGAATCAATAAAAACAAATAAGAATTTATCAACTTTAGGAGTTATAGCTGGATTCATATTAATGATGATACTAGATGTTGCTTTGGGATAATTAATTAAAAATAAAGTAAAATATTACATTAATATTATATTTATGTTACAAATTGCAAAAAGTATTGCAATTTGTAATTTCTTATTATACAATTTACAAAATAGGGGAAATGGCTTTTACTTTGAGCAATATAGGATTTTTCCAAATACAACAATTTTTAAAAAACCAAAAACAAAGGAGAGAAAGAAATAAAACAAATAATTAATGAAAATATTTGGGGCTGTATACACATTTTTAGAAAAATAAAAATTTTTGAAACCTTTTAAGACTTTTAATGATATTATATTAAAAAGGTAAAAGGTGATTTTATGAAAAAGAAAATTTTAATTGTTTTAGTAGTAATTTTAGCAATAATATTAATTCTAGGTGTACTATACTTAATTGATATAAACAGAATGAAAAACAACAAACCTGTATTTTTTAGTACTTGGGGATATGATTATGCACCACCTGTAAATGTTAATAATACACAAATAGAGGACTATATAGTACTAAATGATGAAAATAGAATGAAATTAATAAGCTATGATATATATGGTAGAAATTTTACAGAAGGTTTAGAAGAACTAGAAAAACTAAATTATCCTTCTAGTATAAGTTTATCAAGAGCAATTGCGGGGTATATTAGGGAAGATTCTAACCAAAAGAAGTATAATAAACTACATGATATTTGTTTGTATTTTAAAGGTGGAGACAAAGATTTCCATATAAGTATGGCAATAGGTGAAGAACCATATACTGATTATAATAATATGGATAATGAGGCTGATTATAAAAAATCACTAATTAATGGCAATGAAGTTTCAATATTATTTAGCAAAGCTAAAAATACTGCAAATAACAAAGTGTTTTATGTGTGTATATTCAAATATAACGATATAAATTTTGTAGTTGAAACAACAAATTTATCACAAGATGAAGTAATTACTTTGATAAAAAGTATATTTGAATGTGATATGAAAAAACTTATAACAGAAAAAGCAGAAGAAAAGCAATTTATAGGAACTGTGCTAGAAGAAACAACAACATATATGATAGTAGAACCAAATGAAGATGAAGAAGAAAGAAAGTCATCAGATAAAATCTGCATAAATTATGGAACAGACCATATGGACTATTTATATGGAGTAGGAAGAAAAGTATTGATAACATATAAAGGTATAATAAAAGAAACATATCCAGCACAAATTGATTCAAATAATATATCAGCAGATGGATATCCAGACTTTATATTATCAGTTGAAAAGGCATCTAATAAAAAGTTGAATAAAATTTTGAACAATAAAGATTTGTGTAAATACAACTCAGAATATGACTTGTACTACTATGGACTAAAGAGTGTGAATGTAAGAGTAGATGGAGAGGAGTTAACACTAGAAGAAGCATTAAAAAGTGGAAAAGTAACATTAGATGCGATAATAGCAAGAGCAAATAAAGACCTGGACAATAAATATATTACAGGAGATATGATTAAAGATGGTGGAAGTATGATTTATAAGTATAGCGAATATACAATAATAAAATCGCACACTATAGAAGGAGATAGAGACGTATATATAGGTACACCAGATATGACAATCAAGGTTAGGACTATGATATAATAGTTATAGGATAACAAAAAAAGGAGAAAAAATTTATAGCCATTAAATAGATATTATTTTGTATTGACAATTTAATAATAAAATTTTATAATACTACTAGAAATCAATTCAAAGAAAGCAGAACGAATAATAGCTTAAAAACCACAAACAATAGGTTTATAGATTAATCCATTGAAAATCTAAATAATTTAAAGGGTAGGTATTGAAAATGAACAATGAAATGTATGAAATTGTAAAAAATCAGAAAGGATTCATAGCTGCATTAGATCAAAGTGGGGGTAGTAGTAGCAAAACGTTAAAAAAATATGGAATACTAGAAAGTGAATATACAACAGAAGAGGAAATGTTTAACTTGATACATGAAATGAGAAAAAGAGTTTTTACAAGCAAAGCATTTACAAATGAACATATAATAGGAGCAATATTATTCGAAAAAACAATGATTTCAAAAGTTAATGATGAATACACAGCAGACTATTTATGGAATCAAAAACGTATAGTTTCATTCTTAAAGGTTGATAAAGGATTACAAGAACAAGAAGATGGTGTAAAATTAATGAAAGAAATACCAAATCTTTCAGAACAACTAAAAGAAGCTAAAGAAAAAAATGTTTTTGGTACAAAAATGAGATCTGTTATATATGAACCAAACGAACAAGGAATAAAAAATATTGTAAAGCAACAATTTGAAGTTGCTAAAATAATATGTGATGCAGGTTTGGTTCCAATTATAGAACCAGAAGTAGATATAAATGCACCAGAAAAGGAAAAATGCGAAGAAATATTAAAAGCAGAAGTAAAGAAACACTTAGATAATTGGAATGAAAAAGATAAAATTATGTTTAAATTCACAATACCAACAGTAGCAAATTATTATCTGGATTTATATGACTATAATAGTGTTGTAAGAATAGTAGCATTATCTGGTGGATACGATATGGAAGAAGCAGTAAAATTACTTGCTCAAAACAATAGAATGATAGCAAGCTTTTCAAGAGCCCTATTACAAGACTTAAATGTTAACCAAACGCAAGAAGAATTTGACCAAAAATTAAATGAGGCAATTACTAAAATATATAATGCATCAATCACATAAATGTGTAAATAGATAAAACAATTATAATGCTTTACTATAGAGTTGTAGTAGCGAAAGCTCGTTTGACAGAGTGTTAATGAGATTCTGTTTGACATAATCTTATAACTTTACTAATCAAACACCTCCCGCATAATATATACAAAATTATGTAGGAGGTTGTTTTTTGGCATTATGCTACTGTCCCAATAAAATTTTATATTGCATCACGAACTTTCGGATGATGTATAAAAAATGAAGTGCTGGATGAGTATTCTTTGAAATTATTTTTTTTGTGTTAATATTTTTTAAAAAAAGTGTTGACAAAGGAAAATCAGAGTAGTATTATTGTATTATGCAAGTAATACAACAATAGAAAGGAAAATTATTTTGGATTATATTTTTGATAATGAAAGACCAATTTATATTCAATTAGTGGAAAGATTAAGAAAAGAGATAGTTTCAGGAAAACTAAAAGTAGGGGAAAGATTACCATCTGTAAGAGAGCTAGCACTTACCACAAGGGTAAATCCTAACACAATGCAAAAAGCTTTAGTGGAACTAGAAAATGAAGGTTTAGTTTATACAGAAAGAACAAATGGAAAATTTGTAACAAATAATAAAGAATTAATTGAAAGAATTAAAAAAGAATTGGCAGAAGAAAAAATAAATAATTTCTTGAATGATATGAAAAATATAGGTATAACCTATGAAGAAACAAAAATTTACTTGCAGGAGTTAGGAGGAAATAAATAATGGAATTATTAGAATGTAAACATTTATACAAAGAATTTGATAATAAGCAAATTCTGAAAGATATTAATTTAAAAATTCCAAGAGGAAAAATAATAGGACTTTTAGGAAAAAATGGAACTGGAAAAAGTACATTAATAAAACTAATAAATGACTTATTAACACCTACAAGTGGGGAGATTTTAATAAATGGAGAAAAGCCTGGAGTAAAGTCAAAAGAAATTATATCTTACTTGCCAGAAAGAACATATTTAGATAAAGAAATGACAATAAAACAAGTTATCAAATATTTTGAAGAATTCTATAAAAATTTTGATACACAAAAGGCAATTAAATTATTAAAAGATTTGAACTTAGACATTAATACAAAAATATCAAAAATGTCAAAAGGCATGCAAGAAAAACTACAACTAATTCTTGTTATGAGTAGAAATGCTGAACTTTATGTATTAGATGAACCATTAGGAGGAGTAGACCCAGCAACAAGAGATTATATACTAGACACAATACTTTCTAATTTTTCAGAAGGTGCAAGTGTAATTATTTCAACACACTTAATTTCAGATATTGAAAGGATTTTAGATGAAGTAATTTTTATAGATAATGGAGAAATTATTTTAACATCTTCAGCAGACGAACTTAGAAAGAAAGAAAAATCATCAATAGATGAAATATTTAGGAGGTATTTTAAATGTTAGGAAGAATATTAAAATATGATTTAAAATGGGTATATAAAGTGGTAGTAATATTTTATATTTTATCATTTATATTCTCAATTATAGGCAGAGGTTTAAGTGCAATAGAAAATTCACTTGTTTTTTCAGTGGTAACTCAAATTACATTTGGAATTGCAATAAGTATGATGGTAAGTGGTTTAATAAATTGCTTAATGAGGTTATGGGCAAGATTCATTAGAAATGTATATAAAGATGAATCATATCTTACACACACCTTGCCAGTAGAGAAGAAAACAATATATGCTTCAAAAGTAATTGCTGCTATAATATGTGTTTTTACTACAGTTGTAGTTAGCGTAGCATGTTTATTTATATGCTATTATTCAGAAGCAAATATGCAAGTTCTTAAATCAATGTTAGAACTTGCAGCAGAAACATACAATACAACAGTACTAAATTTATTACTATTAATTTCTTTTGTAATATTTTTAGAAATTATGTTTATAGTTTTGATAGGATATGTTGGCATAATAATAGGTCATAAATCAAATCAAAATAAAATGGTAAAAACACTTATCATAAGTTTTGCATTATACTTTCTAACACAAGCATTAACATTAGGATTAATTTATGTTTATGGATTATTTAATTCAAACATTATGAATCTAATTAATACTACAGATATTATTAATGTTGATGCAATAAAGTCCATTATGTACGTAGGAATTGGCATCTATTTGGTTTATATAATGTTCTATTATATTTTAGGAAAGAAACAACTCAAAAAAGGTGTTAATATTGAATAAAAAATTGTATAAAGGGTTTAAAACCAAGAGGAGAAATAGTAATGAAAAATAATTTTATGATGTTTATAACAAATAAATATATTTATGTACCAATTATATTATGGTTTTGTATACAATCCTTCAAACTAATATATGACTTATGTACAACCCAAAAAATTAATTTCAAAAGAATAATAGGAGCAGGAGGAATGCCAAGTTCTCATTCAGCTATTGTAATAGCTCTTGCTACACTTATAGGAAAAAATTTAGGAGTAGATTCTCCAATATTTGCCGTAACTCTTATATTTGCCTTTATCGTTATGTATGATGCATGTGGAGTAAGAAGAGCGGCAGGAAAACAGGCTAAAGTCCTAAATGAAATTGTAAATACACGAGGGCTATCAAATCTGCAAGTACAAGAAAAATTACAAGAAGCATTAGGACATACACCAATTCAAGTATTTGTTGGTGCACTAATTGGTTTAATTGCAGGATTGATTTTTTAGAAATAACAAATAATAGAAGGAAATTTTTTGAAAAATAGTAAGAGTAAATTGGATTCCGTATTATCTTAAGTAAAGAAATTAGTTAAGAAAAGAGGAAAAGAAAATGAATATAAAAACCACAATAAAAGATTATGGATTTAAAGAAAATTTAGTAGCAAATCATAATCTTGGCAATCTGGGGCTATTTCAGTTATTATTCTTACTAAAATAGATTTAGTAGAAGATTATGAAAACTATGTAAATCAAGTAAAAAATATAGCCATAGGAGTAGATATTTATGGGGTAAGTTGTAAAACAGGAGAAGGAATAGAAAATGGGACATTATCACAAGACAGGTTTAATTCTTATTAAATAACAAATAGTAATTTATCGCTGACTTTAATATGTATTTATTAGTAGTAATAGGAGAACAAAGTATATGTTACCAACA
>USJO01000035.1 GCA_900555075.1 uncultured Clostridium sp. | reverse complement strand
AAAACAGATGAAATAAAAAAAGTAGTCTAAAAATAAGGGGAGAGCTAGTTACAGAGATGTAGCTAGCTTTTTAACTTAACATTTATTAGCAAATCAATAATTTGAGAAACTTCCATGACTTCCTTACTATTAATTCCGTACAGGTCTATTCTCTTGTACATTTCTTCTTTTAAATTATCTATTTCATCTAGTGAATAAAATAGTTGCTTAATATTAACATCTAAAGCATTAGCAATTTTTTCTAAAACTCGCAATGTTGGGTTAAATGTTTTATTATTCTCCAGATTTCTTAAATAAGTCCTCGACAAATTAGTATCTTTACTTAATTTATATAAAGTTATGTTCTTGTTTATTCTCAACATTTTAATTACGAATATATGCATATTATTACTCCTGTAGTTAGTATGTATAAATTATAACAAAATATTCTAAAAAATAAATATGGAACTCCCAGTGCCATATCGCTTGGCTGTAAGCATTGCTAATACTCAATTGTTAATTTGTCGAAAAACTCAAAAACAACTTATGTAAACGAAATGTCGAAAACTTTTTCTTGACAACTGCAAATTCTGCTGTATAATTAAGACAAATTAAGAAACGCGTTTCTCTGATGAGGAGAAAAAATATATGGGAAATAATGTAGAAAAATATTTAAAATTAAAAGGAAAAAGTGAAAGATTTATTAGTTTGATATTAAAGATACTACAAGACAATAATATAACAGAAAATGATATTAAGAAAATAGTGAACAAAGATTAGTGGTGTGTCAAAAGATGTGTCAAACAGTAATAATATACACACACATAGCCACATACATAACAACTACAAGCATTTACAAGAAAAGACTGAAAATCCCCGTGTCAGTGGTTCGATTCCACTTCGAGCCACCAACAAAAAGACGCTAGTCTTTTTTTTGTGGCTTGAACTCTAAAAGTGGAATCGAAAAGGACGTGCCTGAACGAAGAGAAGGCAAAAACAGTCCAGTGGACTGTTTTTAGGACGCGGCTTGCCGTATTCCACTTCGAGCCACCAGTCTGGAGTCATACGAACTCCAATATGTTATATAGGTGGTTTCATATTATACATACCTATATAGAAGTAAGAGAAGGAACTTAGTAGAAATATTAAGTTCCTTTATTAGTTAAATGATATATTAAAAATGTATAATACAAATAAAGATTTTTTTAAAGAAAAAAATTATTATTATGTGAAAGAATGGGGGACTAATAAAAGAAAGAGAATATATTTTAATAACAATGATATAAATATTAAAATTGCAAAACTAAAGAATGATTTAAATCAAAACAATAATATAAAAGTATTTTTGAAACAATATAGAAATAAAAAATTGGCACATAATGATAAAAAATATGGTTTTGAATAAAAGGATTATTAAAAAAATAATAGAATTATTGACTTTTTTTATAAAAATGATTATAATAAATATAGGAAATGAAATCGCAGATATGCGGTTGCCAAAATGAAATTGAAAATACTACATATGCTCTGCCAAGCAAATGTGTAGTATTTTTATTTTATCTGTTTATTAACCCATTGTATGTATAAAATACATAGCAAGGCTAAATTTAAAGTTATAGATAGCATAAACGCAATAAAAAACAATGTAATTATCTCTAACATAGCCTCACCTCCAAACTCTTGATTAGAAATCAAGGATGAAGGCAACACACACATCCACTATGACTCATTTCATATATAAGTACTATACACTATTTTTCAGTAAAAAACAAGCGAACAAACAAAAGTTTTTAAAATTATTTTATATTAAAAAATTTATAAATTTTTAATATCTTTTAATCTTCCATTTCTATATTTTCAAAAATTTTATCATCAAAAAAATCTTTTAATTGCATATTTAAACCTTCACAAATATATTCTATTATATCTATTCTTAAATACTTTCTTTGCCCTGACAAGAATTTTGACAATGTTGCTCTTGATATTCCTGCCATTGTACAAAGTTTTGATACATTTAGTTTATTTTCTGCTATTAAATTTTCAATTCTTATTCTAATTGCTTGTGATAAATCCATTTTAAAAACCCCTTTATTTTCAGTATTTCCTATATTAGAAATTCTAACAAATAAATGATTTTAACTTGTTGATAATCGCCAACTTTTATAGTATTATTTATATATTGAAAGGTTTGCAAAAAAATGGAAAAAATAAATGAAGATTTTAATATACCATTCTATATATTTGAAGAAATAACAGGATATTTGGAAGAATCTGCTCAACGGAAGATGTAGAACTATGAAATGGGAAAATATAAAAACACTGTTACACTGTGCAAAAGTAAACAATAGATTTACACAAGAACAAATTGATTATCAAAGTTAAAAAATAATTTGATAATTATTTGCTTTTGTGATAATATATTAAACGGGGGATGATTAAATGAAAAAATTTAGAAATATTTTATGGGGAATAGTACTTATTATAGTCGGTTTAATATGGGGGCTTAATGCTACAGGTATTACAGATATTAACATATTTTTCGATGGATGGTGGACTTTATTTATTATAGTACCGTGTTTTATAGACTTATTTAAAGAAAGTGATAAAACTGGCAATATAATAGGAATACTAATAGGAGTAGCATTATTATTATCTTGTCAAGGAATTATAAACTTTGATATTATATGGCAGTTATTATTTCCAGCAATATTAATAATAATTGGAATTTCAATTATATTTAAAGATGCACTTGGAGGTAAAGTAAACAAAGAAATAAAAAAACTAAATGAAAGTAAGAGTTATGATAATGTATACTGTGCAACATTTTCAAGTCAAAATATTAAATTCGATAATGAAGAATTTAAAGGAGCAGATTTAACAGCCATATTTGGTGGAACAAAGTGCGATTTAAGAAATGCAATTATCGCAGAGGACATCATTATAAATGCAACAGCCATATTTGGTGGAGTTGAAATATATGTGCCATCAAATGTCAAAGTGAAAGTTAAATCAACACCAATATTTGGAGGAGTTACAGATAAATCAATTTGCGAGAACAAAGAAAATTCTCATACTATATATGTAAAAAGTATGACCTTGTTTGGAGGTGTTGAAATAAAATGACAACAGCACAGAAAATTATAAAATATTTTGCAATTATATTAGCAATAACTATAATTGTAAATATAATAGGTGCGATTGTATATTCTATATACATAATAGGACGGGACACTAGGACTAAAAAATTCAAAAGATACAAGTTACTTAGAAGAAATAACAACAAACATAGATAATGAAAAAATTGCAACATTAAATATAGATGTGAAAATTACAAACCTAACAATAAAAACAGGAGCAAATTTTAAAATAGAAACTAACAATCCACAAATTGCTTGCAAACAAAATTCTAACCAATTGGTAATAAAAGAAAAACATAAATGGTTTTCAACAAAAAATGACAATGATTTAATTATATACATACCTAAAGAAATGATGTTTGAAACAGTAGAAATTGATACAGGAGCGGGGAATGTAACAATAGAGAAATTGGAAACAAAAAAGATATCATTTGACATTGGTGCAGGAGAGGTAAAAATGAAGCACCTAAATGTTACAGAAGAAGCTAAAATAGATAGCGGAGCAGGAAAAGTTGAAATTTTATCAAGTTCAATAAAAAACCTAGACTTAGACGTAGGTGTTGGAAAATTTATACTAAATGCAAAATTATCAGGAAAAAATGATATAGATGCAGGAGTAGGAGAATTAGATATAAACTTAACAGATGGAATAGAAAATTATACAATAAGAGCAAATAAAGGAATCGGTTCAATTTCACTAGCAGGAAAAGAAGTATCAGAGAATATAAAATATGGAGAAGGAGACACTTATATAGAAATAGAAGGTGGTATCGGAGCTATTGATATAAAATAAAAAAAAAAGGAGGTATTTTATGAATTGGGCAATTATTTCAATTTTAGTTTCTCTTCTAGCTTTTGCTGTTGCAGCATACTTTTACCGTTGGGTATCAAAGTTACCAATAGCAAATGACAAATTAAAAAAAGTTGGTAAACTAATAAGAGATGGATCATTTACATTTCTAAAAAAGGAGTATTCTATTTTAGTAATATTTTCGTTAGTAGTAGCTACCTTTATTTTATTACTATTTCCAGAACCAATCTTTAAAACACAAACACCACTTAACAATTTATATATGACAGGAGCATATATATTAGGTTCTGTATTATCTGGACTTGCAGGATATATAGGTATAAGCATTGCAACAATTGCAAATGTAAGAACAGCTACAGCAGCTCAAAAGAGCTTAGACCAATCCTTTATATGTGGATTTAGAGGTGGAGCAGTTATGGGAATGTCAGTTGTTGGAACCTCTCTTTTAGGTGCAGCAGTACTATACCTTTTAACAGGAAATCCAGATATAGTATTAGCATTTAGCTTTGGAGCAAGCTCTTTGGCATTGTTTGCAAAAGCAGGTGGTGGAATTTTCACAAAAACAGCCGATATTGCAGCAGATTTAACAGGAAAGGTTGAACTTGGAATACCAGAAGATGACCCAAGAAATCCAGCAGTTATTGCAGACAACGTAGGAGATAACGTTGGAGATGTTGCTGGTATGGGAGCAGATTTATTTGATTCAAATGTTGCAGCAATTGCAGCAACAATAGTTATAGCATTACCACTTGGACAAATTAATTTATTATTCTGTTATTGTGCTATTGGACTTTTATCATCAATTATAGGAGTATTATTCTCAAAGATTAAGAAAAACGGAACACCAAGCCAAGCGTTAAACAAAGGAACATATTTAACATGTGGATTATTTGCAATATTAACCTTGGTTGCTACATATTATTCAAATTTTGATTTTAGAATTTGGGGAGCAACAATGGTAGGTATGATTATAGGAGTTGTAGTTGGACTAACAAGTGATTACTTTACCGGAGATAACAAAAGACCTGTAAAAAAAGTTGCAGAAAGCTGTCAAAATGGGCCAGCATTTACAATACTTTCAGGATTTTCATATGGATTATTAAGTAGTATGCCAGCATTAATTGGTATTGGATTAGCAGCACTTATTTCATATAAACTTTGTGCTCCAATTGGAGCAGGGTATGCAATGCTTGGAATATCAATGTCTGCAATAGGTATGCTTTCAATAGTAGGTATGATTATCTCAAATGATGCCTATGGACCAATAGTAGATAATGCAAGAGGACTTGCAGAAATGGGAGATTTAGGAGAAGAGGTAATAAAAAAAGCAGATGAATTGGATGCGGCAGGGAACACAACAAAAGCTATTACAAAAGGATTTGCAATAGGTGCAGCAGGCTTAACAGTTATAGCCTTATTAGCAGCATTTGCAGAAATTGTATCAACAGCAACAGGAGAGGCTTTAACCTTTGATATAATGAATCCGGCAGTATTTTTTGGAGCTTTAGTAGGTGTAGCAATTCCAGCAGTATTCTGCGCGATGTTGATTTTTGGAGTAAATAAAAACTCACAAAAATTAGTACAAGAGATACATAGACAATTTAAAGAAACAAAAGGACTAAAGGAAGGAGAAGTTGAACCAGATTATGGTAAATGTATAAATATAGCAACAGTTGGTTCAATAAGAAAATTAATACCAGCAGGAGTAGTTTCAATAATAGCAACGTTAGCAGTAGGATTTATAGGTGGAGTACAAGCAATAGGAGGTTTCTTAACAGGAAATATTTTATCAGGTTTATTACTTGCAATGCTTATGAGTAATGCGGGTGGACTTTGGGATAATGCTAAGAAATATATAGAAGCAGGCCATTTTGGAGGAAAAGGTTCAGAAGCACATAAAGCAGCAGTAATAGGAGATACAATAGGAGATCCATTTAAAGATACAGCAGGGCCATCAATAAATACACAAATAACAGTTGTTTCTCTAGTATCATCACTTGCAGCAACTCTATTCATACTATATTCAATATTTTAAAAAATCAAGGGATGGGTCAACACAAAGTTCCATCCCTTTTAAATACATTACATCAGTTTTTCTAATTCCTTAATTTTATCACGTAAATTAGCAGCTTTTTCAAATTCCATCTTTGCAGCACACTTTAGCATTTCATCTGTTAAATTATTAATAATTACTTCAATAGATTCATTCTTATCAATTTTGTACTCTGTATTAACATCTTCCAAGATTGTAGCTTTAATAGTTTCACGTATTCCCTTATTTATAGTTTGAGGAATAATGCCATGTTCAGTATTATATGCGATTTGAATTTCACGACGTCTGTTAGTTTCAGATATCGCTTTTTCCATACTTTCGGTTAGCTCATCAGCATACATAATAACAGTACCATTAACATTCCTTGCGGCCCTACCAATTGTTTGAATAAGCGATCTTTCAGAACGCAAGAAGCCTTCTTTATCACTATCTAAAATTGCAACAAGAGAAACCTCTGGGATATCCAAACCTTCTCTTAAAAGGTTAATGCCAACTAATACATCAAACTCACCTAACCTTAAATTACGTATAATTTCCATTCTTTCTAATGCTTTTATATCTGAGTGCATATAATTTACCTTTATATCAATACTCTTCAAGTATGCTGTTAAATCTTCAGCCATTTTCTTTGTAAGAGTAGTTACTAAAACTCTTTCATGCTTTTCTACGCGTTGCCTTATTTCATTAATTAAATCATCAACTTGACTTGTAGCAGGTTTAACAATAATTTTGGGATCTAAAAGTCCAGTTGGACGTATTATTTGCTCAACAGTTTGCTCTGAATGTTCTTTTTCATAATCGGCAGGTGTAGCACTTACAAATATACATTGATTAATTCTTTGCTCAAACTCATTAAACTTCAAAGGTCTATTATCATAAGCAGAAGGAAGTCTAAAACCGTAGTTTACAAGAGAATCCTTTCTAGCTTTATCTCCATTATACATTGCTCGAACTTGAGGAATTGTAGAATGAGACTCATCTATAAGCAATAGAAAGTCTTTTGGGAAATAATCAAAAAGGGTGTATGGAGCAGAACCAGGTTTGCGACCACTTATATGTCTTGAGTAATTTTCAATACCTTGACAAAAGCCAGTTTCAATAAGCATTTCAACATCAAAATTTGTTCTTTCTTCAATTCTCTGAGCTTCAATTAGTTTATTGTTATCCTTAAAATATTTTATTCTTTCTTCAAGCTCAGCTTCAATAGTTGAAATAGCATTTTTAAGCTTATTCTCAGAAGCAACATAATGTGAGTTAGGACCAATAAGAGTATGATTTCGAACACCTAGTAATTTACCTGTTAAAGGATTTATCTCAGTTATTTTTTCAATTTCATCACCCCAGAACTCAACCCTTACGGCACTCTCACCAGTATTTGAAGGATATATTTCTAAGATATCCCCTTTAGCTCTAAAAGTACCTCTCTTAAAATCAATTTCATTACGTGTATATTGCATTTCTATTAACTTTTTCATAACATCATTTCTAGATTTAGCCATACCAGGTCTTAAAGACATCATCAACTCTTGATAATCTTCAGGGTCTCCTAAACCATAGATGCAAGAAACAGAGGCAACAATTATAACATCTCTTCTTTCAAATAAAGACAAAGTAGCAGAATGTCTTAACTTATCTATTTCATCATTAATAGAAGCATCTTTTTCAATATACGTATCAGATTGAGGAATATAGCTTTCTGGTTGATAATAATCATAATAAGACACAAAATATTCAACTGCGTTCTCTGGGAAGAATTCCTTGAATTCTGAGTATAGTTGTCCGTGCTAATGTTTTGTTATGTGCCAATACTAAGGTTGGCTTTTGGGTTTGTTGTATTATATTTGCCATTGTAAAGGTTTTTCCGTGAACCTGTTACTCCAAGCAAAGTCTGGAATTTCTTACCTTCTTTTATTCCATTACTTAAATATTCAATTGCCTTAGGTTGGTCGCCTGTTGGTTTATAATCTGATACTAATTTGAACATATTTCCTCCTCGTAAAAAGGTTATTAAGTAAATAACAACTTATATATTATACCACGCGACACACCTGTTCGTAAATACGTTTTAATAAAAATATAGAATTGTTAAATAAAAAACGAGTGTTCTGTTTGAACACTCGCATACAAATCGTTATCCCGCGGTAATAATTAATATTTGCCCAATGGGATAAAACCACCAAACTAGTTCTCTTATAGTTTTTGATTTAACTCCTAAAAAAGTTTCTAATCCGATAAACAAATCAGATATAAAGAACAATAATACTCCAATTGATGCTAACATTGCACGCTCAAATGATTCTGATACATATGAAAAAGAAAAAATAATTGAAAGGTTCATGCCCAAAATCATAGTATAAAAAAACATTAAAGGTGAACAAGCCTTACCTTTTTCTCGAACTAATTCCACAAGAATTAGAAATGTCAGTGAAGTAGTTGAAAAACCTATTGCAAAACCAGCATTGTCTATGGTAAATCCTGCAATTCTATGCAAAGTGTAGTAAGCAGAAGCATACAGGATATGTGCTATCATAAAGAAAATAGCACCCAGATAAAAACTCTTTTTTGTTCTTTCTTTTAAACTAGTATGATTCAAAAAGAAATCACCTAAACTTGAAAATAGCATTGCAATAAAGCAAAGTAGCCTATCTTTACAAGGTACAAAAAGAACAAGCAACATAGAGTAGAGCAACATAAAGAGACTTAAAGTAATTTTTCCCGAAACCTTTCCCTTAAACAATGGGAAATTATCAAAGAACCGATTCATAATATTTCTCCTTCCTAAAATTATTTTGAAAGAATGTTTTACATAAAATTTATTACAAAATCATTATACTTAAAAAAATGTCTTCTGTCAACAAAAAATGAATTCCTAGATAAATTTATCTAGGAATTCGGCAATTAATTATGATAATAATCTTTAAAACGGGAAGAATTCCAATCAATTGTATTCCATTTAGGGTTATCTAAACGATGGATTTCTTGCCCAATTGAACAAGCAGCACAGGATTGAACACTAAAAGGCTCAAAATTTTTCTGCTTGTTTTCCAAACAAAGCATACACCGTTGATTCAATTCATCTAACCGTTCTTGTTTTTTTTGATTTTTTTCCAATTTAATTGCCTCCTTAAAAATTAAGTATATACATTATATCATATTTTTTAGTAAAATAGAAGCAAACAAAAAATTAAAACTATCTAGTTTTAATATTATCTTCCATTTTTAAAAATTTAATGATATAATGTTATAAAATGTAAAGGGAGGTATATTATGGCAGTTATTTTAGATGGAAAAGAGACAGCGAGAAGAGTTAGAGAAACCTTGAAAGATAAAGTAAAAGAACTAAGACAAAACAATATTTTTCCAAAGCTTGCAGTTATTATGGTTGGAGAAGATCCAGCTTCTAAAATATATGTAAGGAATAAAAGTAAAGCGTGCGAAGAACTCGGAATAGAGTATGAAGAATTTTTGTTAAAAGAGAATACAACACAAAAACAATTAATAGATCTAATACAAGAACTAAATAAAAGACAAGACATAACAGGAATATTATTGCAAAGTCCTATCCCAAAGCATTTAGATATAAATGAAGCATTTAAGGCAATAATTCCTGAAAAAGATGTTGATGGATTTAACCCAATAAACGTTGGAAAATTAGCATTAGGGCAAGAAACAGTAATATCTTGCACACCTTTTGGGGTTATTAAATTACTAGAAGAATATAATATACCAATAGAGGGAAAAAATGCAGTAATAATAGGAAGAAGCAATATTGTAGGTAAGCCAATGTTACATTGCTTACTAAATAAAAATGCAACAGTAACAATATGCCACTCAAGAACAAAGAATTTAAGTGAAATAACTAAAACAGCGGATATTCTAGTAGCAGCAATAGGAAAAGCAAAATTTATAACAAAAGATATGGTAAAACCAGATGCAGTAGTTATAGATGTAGGAATAAACAGAAATGAAGAGGGCAAGGTTTGTGGAGATGTAGACTTTGAAGAGGTTCAAAAGATAGCAAGCTATATAACACCAGTTCCAGGAGGAATTGGACCTATGACAATTGCAATGTTAATGACCAATATAGTAAAAACAGCAAAATAAGGCGATATTTTGCTAAAAATATGGGGAGAGCTAAATCGAGAAAGGAAGATAAAACATGAACAAATATTGGATTTGGTTCTCAAGAATTAATAAAATAGGTGCAAAAACACAGTATGAATTATTGAAAAAATACAAAACACCAGAAAAAATTTGGGGTTTAGGAAAAACAGAACTAGAGGAAACAATAACAAAAGAACAAATAAAAATAATACTAAACCAAGAATATAGAAAAAACTTAGAAAAATATGATAAGTATATGCAAAAAAACAACATAAAAATAATAACAATTCAGGATGCAAATTATCCACAAAAATTATTAAAGATATTTGACCCACCAATAGTATTATATGCAAAAGGAAATATTGATATATTAAATAATACCTCAATAGCAATTATAGGTAGTAGAGTATGTAGCGATTATGGAGAACAAGTTGCAAAACAATTCGCATATAATTTATCAAAACACAATATAAATGTAATATCTGGACTAGCAAAAGGAATAGATACGTACGCCCATCAAAGCACAATAACAGCCAGTGGTAAAACAATTGCAGTTTTGGGATGTGGGATAGATATAGTGTATCCAAAAGAGAATGTACGGTTTGTATAAAAATATAATAAAAACAGGAGGAGCAATTATATCAGAATATATTGTTGGTGCAAAGCCAGAAAAGCTAAACTTCCCTGCAAGAAACAGAATAATAAGTGGCTTATCAGATGGAGTGCTAGTCGTAGAAGCAAGCAAAAAGAGTGGTACACTAATAACAGTTGACTTTGCACTAGAACAAGGTAAGAACATATATGCTACTCCGGGAAGCATCTATAGTGGAACCTCAATGGGTACAAATGAGCTAATAAAACAAGGAGCAAAACTTGTATCTAATGAAAATGATATTTTAGAAGATTATAGGTTTAAAATAGATATGTCACAAGTATATTGAAAAAAAATATTGAAAAGAG
>USJO01000034.1 GCA_900555075.1 uncultured Clostridium sp. | reverse complement strand
CTACTGATAATACTGTTGCTGTAACTACAACATCGTTTCTAAAATCTTTTGGGAAAAGTGGTCTTATTGGTCTGTCAATTGCTCTTGATACTAATATTGCTTTATCTGCTGCTTTTCCTTCTCTTCTTGTGAATCCTCCTGGTATTTTACCTACTGCATACATCTTTTCCTCATAATCTACTGATAATGGAAAAAAGTCTATTCCTTCTCTTGGCTCTTTAGATGCTACGACATTCACCATAACAACTGTATCGCCATATCTTACTAGCACATTAGCATTGGCTAATTCTGCTAGTTTTCCTGTTTCAATTGTAAGTGTTCTTCCTGCTAATTCCATTGAATATGTTTTAAACATAATTTTCTCTCCCTTTCTCTTTTTGAAAACTAAGATACAGTTTAATTTTCTAATAATATTTTTTAAGATAACTTTATTATGAAGTAACCTCTAAAATATATTCTAGTTTAGAATACATTTTGCAAGCTACTTTCCATAATATTTTATCTTAAAATAGCACAACAAGGCGGAATTTATCCGCCTTTGTCATTACTTTCTTAAATTTAATTTTTCAACTACTTCTCTATATTTTGGTAAATCGTTTTTAGATAAATAGTTTAATAAATTTCTTCTTTTACCAACCATTTGTAAAAGTCCACGTCTTGAATGATTATCTTTTTTGTGTACTTTTAAATGTTCTGTTAGTTCATTAATTCTTTCAGTTAAAAGTGCAATTTGTACTTCTGATGAACCTGTATCTTTTTCATCTCTACCGAAATTCTTAATAATTTCTTGCTTTCTTTCTTTAGTCATCTTGTATTCCTCCTTTTTAATATATTTGCCTTAAACTGAACTTAAAGTCGGATTTTTCTATTAAGCTAAGTAAAAGGTAATTTTTACCTTTATTATTTTACTATATTTTTGTTTAAAATGCAAGTAGTTTTATCGAGATTGGACAAGAATTTAGTAGATTAAGGGTGAATAGTAGGCTCAATCACTAAATCCGCACATCTTTTTGAGGCCATGTTTATAAATTTTTCAATATCTATATGGTTTCTTCCATTTGGTTTATCAGAAATTGAGCGTATTACTATGAATGGAATTTTGTTTAGAGTAGCCACTTGCGCAATTGCTGCACCTTCCATTTCAACACAATCAGCTCCAAATTTGCTTCTTATTTTTTCTTTCATTGCTACTTGATTACAAAATATATCTCCTGATGCTATTGTTCCAATAATAATATTATAGTCTGAATTTTTTTTGCTATATTTTTTAATTAGATTTTCATTACTTTGGAAAACTCTTCCTGTATCTGTTATATATCCCTTTTCATGTCCGAATGCTGTTATATCAAAATCATGCTGTACTAAGTTTTTACCTATTACAATATCTCCTATTTCTAATTCATCATTTAATGAACCTGCTATTCCTATATTTATAATATATTCAATATCAAAGTTATCTATTAAAATTTGTGTTACTCTTGCTGCATTTACTTTACCTACTCCACATTTTACTAGAATGTATTCTTTACCATTTGCTTGTCCTTCAAAAAAGGTCAAGTCCTTTAATTGCTTTTCTTCTACTTTTTCAAATTTGTTTTTAATTGCTTCAAGTTCCTCCTTCATTGCTGTAATTATTACAATCTTTTTCATATTTTTTCCTTTCTAACCTTTAAATGTTGAAATTGGTTCTATTTTATGCATATTTCTATTTTTCTTTTCTTGTATCTTTTCATCTATTTCACTATTTCCAGATGTTCCATTTAGTATAAACTCATCTATTTGGTCATATGTTATTCCCATTTCACCTTCATCAGTTTGTCCCTCCCAAAGTCCTGCTGATGGTTTTTTGTTTAGTATCCTATCTGGAACTTGTAGATGTTTTGCTAATATATATACTTCTCTTTTAGTGATATTAGCAATAGGATTTATATCATATGCTCCATCACCCCACTTTGTAAAATAACCTACTGTACGTTCAGATAGATTGCCTGTTCCTATTACCAAAAAATTATTTAATTGAGCATATTGATAAAGATAAGTCATCCTTACACGAGGCATTATATTTGCTTTCGCTAGTTCAATATTTTGATATTCACCTTGTGCTTTATGTATTTCTAAATCATTCACAGCTGGTTTTATATTAAAAGTATGATATTCAAAATTGAATTTGTCTATTAATTCCATTGCATCATTACAATCTTTATTTTCTCCATATGGCATTAAAATTAAATGTGTATTGACATTTCCCTCTTGGCATAAGCGTGCAACAGTACTACAATCAACTCCTCCACTCATACCTAATACAGCTCCTTTAGCATTTGCTTTATTAATTTGCTCTTTAATCCAATTAGATATGCAAAATATGTATTTTTTTGCATTGTCGTCTTTAATAATAAATTTTTTTTCTTCCATATATAATCACCTTCTATAAAATAATACCGTAGATATTTTATCAAATTTTTAGAATAATTTCAATTGTTACATATCCTATACAATAAAAAAACACCAGTCTGTTGACTAGTGTTTTGAAAGGATTGTTAATTGTTTACCCTTACGAGTATTTGAAACCAATCACCCATTTCTTTATAGTCTACTTTTTTAAAGTTTATGCCTATTTGATGGGCAATCTTGTTTTGAAGTTCTATTCCTTTGTCAAGATTATTACACATATCATTATGAAGTGTTAGTACTACCCAGCTTCCTTGATTATTTGACTCAAGGAAAAGCATTTTATCTTGTAGTAACTTGTCATATGATATGTCTTCTGTAGACAGTATGAGTTTAGTTATTCTCCGTACTTTTTCTTCAGTTTGTAATGTCGTCATATTAAAACCCTTTCTTAATTATCCTTCCGGAAATTAATATAATTATATCACATCTGTCTTTATTTGACAATTATTTAAATCTTTGCTTATTTTAGTTCTATTATTCCTATTTCTAATCCATTATGATGTTTACTTCCTCTGTATGAATGAATTAGCTCTGAATTGCATACAGTGCAAATCTTAGAATCTATTATATTTTCAGCCTTTACTCCCTTTTCTTTTAACATATCTGTATTTATTTTAACTGTATCAATATGCCATTTTTCATTTTTTTGTTCTATTTTTTCTTTGATGTTAGGAAAAATTTGTTCAAATTTGTCTTTTACATCTTTATCAACTTCGAAATGACATTTTCTTATGCTTGGGCTAATACAACAAATAATATCTTGTGGATTACAATTATACCCCTCTTGCATTTTATCTATAGTTTTCGCTGCAATTTTCTGTATAGTTCCTTTCCATCCAGAGTGAACATTTGCTATCACATTTTTTTTAGCATCATACATCATTAAAATAATGCAATCTGCATTTGTTGTACATATAGCTAAGTCTTTTTTATTTGTTACAAATCCGTCTGTTCCCTCATATATTTTTTCAAAGAAATCTGGTTCTTCTATATTAATTTTATAATCAACTTTTTTTATTACATCTTTATGAACTTGGTTTGTTTTTACTACATTATTATAATCAATTCCAATACTTTTGCATATTTTTTTATAGCTTATTTTGTTCTTTTCTATTTGTTCCTTTGATAAAATGTTGTTAGGGCTATTATATAGTGGCATTCTAAAATCGTTTTCTATTCCAATTGTAAAAGCGTGTATTAACTTGTCTTTATATTCTAATAATCTTCTAAATTGTAAATATTCTACCTCTTCATCTTTTATGTGAATTACGTTCTCGTTAGATAAATCCATTTTTTCCTCCCTGAGCAATAATAATATAACATTTTTTAGAATATTGCAAGATTAGCTAACATACTTTTCTTAATTCTTTCGCATTTTCTATTGCTACTTCTGTTATATCTCCATTTGAAATTCGAGCTATTTCATATATTGTTTCTTCTTCATTTAATTGTTTTATATTTGTTTTTGTTTTATCATCTTTTATTTCTTTGTATATATAGTAGTTGCTTTCACCTTGTGCAGCAATTGCTGGTAAATGTGTAATGCAAAGTATTTGGCGTTTTTTAGATATTATTTTCATTTTTTCTGCTACTGCTTTTGATGCTTTTCCACTTATTCCAGTATCAATTTCATCAAATATTAATATAGGTACTTCATCTATATCTGCAAGAACAGTTTTTATTGCAAGCATTATTCTGGACATTTCTCCTCCAGATGCAATTTTTACAAGTTCTTTATATTCTTCACCTACATTTGTGCATATTACAAATTCAACCTTATCATTTCCATTTATAGTATAATTGTCTTGTTTTTCAATTTTTATATTAAATTTTACATTTGGCATCTCTAGATCTTTTAATTCTTTGTTTATCCTTTCTGCTAAAGCTTGCCCATTTTTACTTCTAATTTCTTGCATTTTATCACATAGTTTTTTCATTTTGCTTTCTACTTGTTTTTGTTCTAGTCTTAGTTTTTTATTTGTTTCTTCTAAGTTTTCAATTTCTTTTATTTCATTTTCCAACTTGTCTTTATATTCCAATATTTCGTCAATAGTATTTCCATATTTTCTTTTTAGTGAAAATATAATGTCAAGTCTTCTTTCCACTTCGTCTCTTTCATATTCATTAAAATCTGTTTCATCTTTTAGTGAGCCTAAATCTCTTGCTGTTTCTTGCAATTCATAATATATATTCTTTAATTCATTAAGTTTATTCTTATATGTTTCTCCATAACTTTCTATTTTTTCCAAACATCTAATTGAATTAGATATATATTCAATTGCATTTGAATTAATGCTTTCATCTATTATTTTCAAGTTTTCCCTTAGCTTTTCGCTGTTCATCATAATTTTGTGTTTTTCCTTTAATTCTAAGTCTTCACCTATTCTTAAATTAGCACCATCAATTTCCTTATACTGATATCTTAATAAATCTAATCTCCTCTCTTTTTCAATATTGTCCCCATAGTTGCCTTTAAACTTATTTTTAATATCGTTAAATTTATTAAAGTCTTCTTGATATTCCTTCTTTATTTCTTTTAATTCTTCACCTATAAAACCATCTAAGTAGTAAATATGTTGCATATTATTTAATAAATTTTGATTATCGTGTTGTCCGTGTATATCAATTATTTTGCTCATAACACTTTTTAATTCTGCAACCGTTACTAATTTACCATTCATTTTACAAGTGTTTCTGCCATTTGAATATATCTCTCTAGATACAATTATGTTTCCATCTTCTGCATATTCACTTTGTGGGTAAAAAATATTTACTTCTATTAACGAATGTTCTTCTCCCTTTCTTATCATTTCTTTTGAAAATCTACCGCCTGCAATTATTCCTAAAGAGCTTATAATTAAGGTTTTGCCCGCTCCTGTTTCACCTGTCAATACATTAAAACCTTCATTAAAATCTATTGATAAATCATCAATAATTCCTATATTTTTTATATGTAAAGTAGATATCATACTAAACCTCCCGAAATCTTGTTCGCAGATATTTTATATCTTTTATTTTTATTTGTCAATAGATTTCAGAAAATTTGTTTGCTAATATTTCTATTTATTTTTAATTTCTTTATAAATAAAAAGGGAGCTATTGCCCCCTTTTTTATTCGAATTTTGTTCCCATTGTCTTTATTAATCCATAGTTGCTTACTCTAAACAAGTATCCGCTTCCAAGTATTCCAACATATTTTGTTTTAATTTCATTCAAAATACGTTTTGCAAAGGTTTCTTTTACATCTGATTGTCCATGGTTTACTAAAACAAGATTTAAGTTATCAAACTGTTTTAAAAACTCTATCATTTCATCAGCTTTTGCATGTGCAGAATATTCTGAAGTATATTCGACATCAGCTCTTTTTACAAGTGATAAGCCAAATATATTCACAACTTCTCCCTGTTCTGCCTCCTTTAAAGTTCTCCCTAAGCTTCCCTCTGCAGTATATCCAGTAAAGTGAATTAGAGCATTTTTTGTTAGCAAAAATGTAGGAATATACAATTGAGCCGGTCCATATGAGCCCATTCCTGATGTTGTTACAATAATTTTTGTGCTCCTGTCTAGTATAATGCTTCCCCTCGTTGTTTTATCCACATATACCAAATTCTCTGGTAGGAAATTCACCATTTCAGCTTTTATTCCAATCTTTTTCTTGAGAAAGATTTCTGTATACTGAATTGCAAGTTTCCCATCAAAGTAGATTGGAATTGAAGTAGAAAGCTTTCCTTGCTTTTGCATTTGCTTGAGAACGTACAAAATTTCTTGAGCTCTTCCTAAAGAAAAAACAGGTGAAATTACTGTTTTACCTTCATTAATTGCTTTTAGTACATTTTTCTCATATACAACTTCTGTTTTATTAGAATCAACATATCCATATGTGGATTCTTGTATCACAGTAAGTGGTAGCTTTCTTACATCCAATGGAAGTGGTTCAACATCAAAGAAAAGATTTTTGTTGTTATAATCTCCTGTAAATAAAAGATTAATGTCTTCATAACCAGGATAAGAGATTTTTACCAAAATGATTGCAGCACCTATTAGATGCCCATTTTTAAAAAAAGTCACTTCAATATTTGGTGTTACTTTTACTGCTTCATTGAAATTACAACCCAAAGTCTTTTCTATGGTTTTCTCAACATTTGCTAACGTGTAAAGTGGAGTAGTATTCTTTCTTTTTGCAAGATCATTAAGAACCCGATAGCTATCATATAACGCTAAAGGAAGCAAATCTGCCGTGATGTTTGTTGTATAGATTTTCCCAGCATACCCCTTCTTTATCAAAAAAGGTAATCTACCAGTATGATCTATGTGGTTATGTGTAATCAGTACAAATTCAAGGTTTTCTGGTTTACAAATCATTTTGTCATTGTCTTCATAATGTTCTTTTTCTTGGAAAAGTCCACAGTCCACCATGAATTTAGTTGTTTCTCCATTTGGAAATTTTACAACTACCAAATTGCATGAACCTGTTACTTCTTGATGCATGGACATAATGTCTGCATAAAAATTTGACCGTATGCCTTTACTCATTAAAATTTTTCCTCCTAAATTTAGAGCATTTAACAAAACTTCAAAATTTTCTATACATTAAAATTTTTTAATATATAGTTGTTATAACTTAATGCTTTATTATTATAACATATGTAACCTTATGTTGTAAACATAATTATTATTAAAACTTATTTTATCTATAAAATTTAAGACGTGCATTGCACGTCCTATTATTTAAAATACTAATTATGCTTCAATTTTGCTGTTTCTTTTTCTTTTTTATTTTCTTCTATTTCTATTATCTTTCTTTTCTCTTTTAGCTTTATATTGTCTTTTGCTATTGTTAGTAGTAGTTTTATTCTGTTTATTTGGTTACTTTCACTTGCTCCTGGGTCATAGTCAATTGCGGCAATGTTTGCTTCTGGATATTTGTTCCTTATTGTTTTTATTACACCCTTTCCTACTACGTGATTTGGTAAACATGCAAATGGTTGTAAACATACTATGTTTTGTATTCCGTGTTGCATAAACTCTAGCATTTCAGCTGTTAGTATCCAACCTTCTCCTGTTTGATTTCCTGTTGACAATATGCCCTCCACCTTTTCTGCTAATTCTTCTATATTGCATGGTGGTAGGTAACCTTTGCTTGAATTTACTAGTGCTTGTTTATAGTCCTTTTCTATTTTATTTATCATATTTAAAGCCATTTTATATATTGGAGCACTAATTTTCCCGCTTCCCAACAATTTTACTTTCACAATACTGTTCATTATTATATATTTTACAAACCCCATTAAGTCTGGCATTATAACTTCTGCCCCTTCTTTTTCTATAAGGTCTGTGCAATAATTATTTCCAAAAGGATGATATTTGATTAATATTTCTCCTACAATACCTATTTTTGGTTTTTCTTTTAAGGTATTAAGTTCTATCTTTTCAAAGTCATTAACCATCTCATATAAGCTTTGATTAAATTCCTTAATAGATGTTTCAATTACTAACTTCTTACATTTTTCTAGCCATATGTAATATAATTTTTCTGTTTCACCTTTGTTTACTTCATAAGCCTTGTTTCTGTGTAATAATTTTTGTAGTAAATCACCATAAATTGTAGCTTTTACTAACTTTTTAACTAAACGTAAGGTTATTTTAAAGCCTGAATTCTTTTCAAGTCCAGCAAAATTGAAGGAGATTACTGGTATATTTGGATATCCTGCATCTCTTAATGCTTTTCTGATAAAGCCTATGTAGTTTGTTGCTCTACATCCTCCACCTGTTTGTGACATCATTAATGCTAGTTTATTTACATCGTATTTTCCAGATTCCACCTCTTCAATTAATTGCCCAATTGTTAGTATCGATGGATAACATGCATCATTATTAACATATTTTAGACCTACTTCTACTGTATGTTGAGTAGATTCTCTTAAAAGTTTTGCCTTGTAACCTTCTGATTGCAAAACTACTTCAAACATTTCAAAATGTACTGGCGACATCTGTGGTATTAAAATGGTATAGTCCTTTTTCATATCTTTTGTAAATTCTACTTTTTGTATTTCATAATTGCCACAACATTTTGGTTGTACCTTATTTCTTTTATTCATACTTGCAATTAAAGAACGTATTCTTATTCTAATTGCTCCTAGATTGTTTACTTCATCAATTTTAATCAACGTGTACATTTTTCCAAAACTTGATAAAATTTCTTCCACCTGATCTGTTGTAACAGCATCTACGCCACAACCAAATGAGTTTAATTGCACCAATTCCAAATTTTTATTTCTTCCTACAACATCTGCTGCTCTGTATAGTCGTGAATGAAATACCCATTGGTCTACAACTCTTATTGGTCTTTGTACTGTTGATAGATGTGCCACACTATCTTCTGATAAGACACATAATCCAAGTGAGGTTATCATTGTATCAATTCCGTGATTTATCTCTGGATCTATGTGGTATGGTCTACCTGCTAGTACTATTCCTTTTAGATTGTTTTCTTCAATATATTTTAAAGCCTCTTCTCCTTTTTGTCTTATATCTGCTTTATATCTTTGATATTCCTCTTCAGCCTTTTGTACGGCTTTTTTTAGCTCCTTTTTTGTAAAGCTATATTCTTTAAAATCCTCCAATTCATAAAGTCTTTTTACTAGTTCTTGTTTGTCAAAAGGTAAGAACGGATTGATAAATCTTATTCCTTTTTTATTTAAATCCTCTACATTGTTTTTTAAAACCTCTGAATATGAGATAACTATTGGACAATTGTATTTATTGTTTGCTTCACTATCCTCTTGTCTTGAATACATCATGCATGGATAAAATATGGTTTTTATTCCTTGATTAATTAAACTTACAATATGTCCATGACTTAATTTTGCTGGATAGCATACTGATTCTGATGGCATTGATTCCATACCTTTTTCATATGTTTTTCTATCGCTCTTTTCTGACAAGATTACCCTAAACCCTAAATTTGTAAATAGTGTAAACCAGAAAGGATAATCCTCATACATATTTAAAACTCTTGGAATTCCTATTGTTCCACGTTTTGCATCCTCTTCATCTAATGGTTTATAGCCAAACAACCTTTGATATTTGTATTTATACAAATTAGGAAGCTGCGTCTTGCTTTTTTCTATTCCGGCTCCTTTTTCACATCTGTTTCCTGTTATAAATTTTTTTCCTGTTGAGAATTCATTAACTGTCAGTAAGCAATTATTTTCACATCCATGACATCTTGTATGTAGAACTGTTATTTTTAAATTATCTAATTCTTCATTTTTTGTAATTTTTGAAATATACTGCTTATCGTTTTTAGCCTCAAATTCTTCTTTAGCTAACACTGCTATTCCATATGCCCCCATAAGTCCTGCAATATCAGGTCTTATGACCTCTTTTCCTACTATTAATTCAAAAGCTCTTAGAACAGCATCATTATAGAAGGTTCCACCTTGTACAACAATTGAATTTCCTAAAGTTTCAACATCTCTAATTTTCATAACTTTTTGAATTGCATTTTTTATAACTGAATATGAAAGTCCTGCTGAAATATCTCCTACCTTATAGCCTTCTTTTTGTGCCTGTTTTATTTTTGAATTCATAAATACTGTACATCTTGAACCTAAATCTACTGGTTTATTTGACTTTATTGCCTCTTCTACAAATTCTTCAATGCTTAAATTTAAACTCTTTGCAAAGGTTTCAATAAATGAACCACAGCCAGATGAACAGGCTTCATTTAGCATTATATTATCAATAGCACCGTCTTTTATTTTTATGTATTTCATATCTTGTCCACCAATATCTACAATACTTGTAGCATTAGGCATAAACTTCTTAGCTGCTGTATAATGTGCTATTGTTTCAATTTCTCCAAGCTCTAAGCTCAAAGCAGTTTGTATTAATTTTTCTCCATACCCTGTTGAGCCAGCATATCTTATAACTGCTTTTTTAGGTAACACACTATATAAATCTTTTAGCATATTTATGACTGTTTGAAGTGGCTTTCCTTCATTGTTTTTATATGAAGAGTATAATAGATTTGCCTCATTATCTATCAAAACTATTTTACTTGTTGTTGAGCCTGCATCGATTCCTAGGAAACAGTCTCCACTAAATTTATCTAATTCTTTCTTTGGTACAGTATGTTTGCTATGTCTTTCTTTAAACTCTTTATATTCGCTTTCTATTGTAAATAAAGGCTTTAAGGAATTTGATGTTGTATCATAATAATTCTTTAATAATTCTATTTTACTTTTTAATTTTTCAATTGAGATTGGATTGTAATTTATGGAATCTAGTGTTGCACCTTTTGCTACTAGCAGATGAGCATCTTTTGGTACTATTATTTCATCTTGAGCTAGTTTTAAGGTTTCTATAAATCTTTTTCTTAACTCCGATAAGTAACTTAGAGGACCGCCTAAAAATGCAACATTCCCTCTTATCGGTCTACCACAAGCCAGTCCTGAGATAGTTTGGTTTACAACCGCTTGAAATATAGATGCAGCAATATCTTCTTTTGCAGCGCCTTCATTTAATAATGGTTGTATATCTGTTTTTGCAAAAACTCCACATCTTGAAGCTATTGGATAAATTGTGTTATAATCCTTTGCAAGTTCATTTAATCCTGGTGTAGTTGTATTTAAAAGAGTTGCCATTTGATCTAAGAATGCTCCTGTACCTCCTGCACATGTTCCATTCATTCTTTGTTCAATAGACTTTCCAAAATATATTATTTTAGCATCTTCTCCTCCAAGTTCTATTACTACATCAGTTTGTGGTATATATTTTTCAACTGTTCTTTTACAAGCAACAACCTCTTGTATAAATGGTAAGCCTAAAAATTCTGATACTGATAAAGCTCCTGAACCTGTTAAAGCTATTGTCATATCATAATTTTCAAACTTATTGACTAATTCTTCTAAACAGTTACAAACTGTATTTTTTGTGTCTGAAAAATGTCTTTTATATGTTGTATATAATACTTCTAAATTGTGATTCATAACTACAACTTTAACAGTTGTTGAACCAACGTCAATTCCTATATGTATAACTTCTTTCATTATATTCCTCTTTCTGTTTTAATAGGTATCTTTATAAAATTACCATTTGTACATTATATCTTATTTATTTTAATTTTACAATAGTGGAGTAATCCCATATTTAATAATTTTTGTAATTAGTAATTATATTTAAAACAGCTTAAAAATGGCTTAAAAATTTTTTGTTTTCAAATATATAAGGAAGAGTATTACTCTTCCTTAGCCTGTTTAATTTCCAGATACTTTTTCTGCGTTGCCATACCACCTCTATAAGACCGTTCCTTCTTATTCTTATCCAGAACATCTCTAACCTGTTTGCGTAAAAGTTTCAAATTACAAGGTATTCTTTGGGTTAGATCAAGGTATACAGTGCTCTTGGATATGCCAAACTCTTCAGCAATTTCTCTTACAGTAGCATTATATTCTACACAGTATAATGCTTCCAAAGTAGCCCTAGAACATTCTTTTTGAGTTGTTGTCATAAATATCTTTCTCCTCAAACAATATATTATTGCTTTCGCAATTACTTATATTATACACCAATTATGTAAAATATTCAAGTTTTTGTGTTTGTCGAATTTTTTGTGGTCTTGAAATCCAGTTATATCAGGTCTTTGAAAAAAATCTACAAAAATTTTTATTGGCTGGGGTGGTAGGATTCGAACCTACGAAATGTCGGAGTCAGAGTCCGATGC
>USJO01000033.1 GCA_900555075.1 uncultured Clostridium sp. | reverse complement strand
AAATTAAAAATGCTGAAAATCAAATTGCATCATCTGAGAGAAAAATTCAAAATGGGGAAAAAGAATTAAACGCACAAATAGAACGAGCAAATGCACAATTTACAAGTGCTAAAGCACAAATTGAAAATGCAGAAAATCAGCTTGAAGCAGCTCCTTTAGAAGATGCTGTAAAAGAAGCCCAAAAAGCTGAACTTTTGAAGCAAAAACAAGCATTAGAAGCTTCTCAAAAAGAAGCTGAAGCTAAATTTGAACAAGCAAGAACTGAAATAGCAAATAACAAAGCTGAAATTAGAAAGGCAAAGTCTAAATTATCTAGCAGTAAAGCTGAATTCGAGGATAAAAAGCAAGAAGCTCAAGATAAATTAGATGAAGCCCAATCAAAAATTGATGATGCAAAAAATGAGATTTCTAAAATTGAAAAATGCAAATGGTACATTCAAGATAGACTTGATAACTCTGGGTATAACAGCATTTTTGATGCAATAAAAACAATGTCTAATATTTCAAAATTGTTCCCAGTTATTTTCTATTTTGTTGCTGTTTTAATAAGCTTAACATCAATGACAAGAATGATTGAAGAAGAAAGAATAGAAATTGGAACATTAAAAGCACTTGGTTATACTAATACTCAAATTATTTTAAAATATATCATCTATTCTCTTTTTGCATGTATCTTAGGTGGAGCTTTCGGTATGATTGTTGGTTTATATTTAATACCTAATATAGTATGGATTATGTATTCAATGATTTATAGTATACCAAAATTTTACTCAAGTTTCAGATTTGATATTGGTTTACTTGGAACAATAATTTCGTTTATTTGTATTGGTGGTGCTACAATTTTAGTTGCAGTAAAAGAACTTAAACAGATGCCATCAGTTTTAATGAGACCAAAACCACCAAAAATGCGGTAAGAAAATATTGCTTGAAAAAATACCATTTATCTGGAAAAGATTTAATTTTTCCCATAAAGTTACTGCTAGAAATATTTTTAGATATAAGAAAAGAGCGTTAATGACAATTATAGGAATTGCAGGCTGTACAGGACTTATGCTTACTGGCTTTGGAATAAGAGATTCTGTAGATGATATACCTAATGCAGAATTTAAAGAAATTTTCAAATATGATGCAACAATTACACTTTCAAACACTGATAACTTACCAGAAATTGAAGAATACTTACAAAACAATGAAAATATAGAAAGCTATGTAACAGTATGTGCAACGACCGCAAAGCTTAGCAATGGTTCTAAAAACTACAATATAACAGTTTTTGTTCCAGAAACTTTAGATAATTATACTACAGTTTATAATTTAATGGATTTTAAAACAGGAGAAAATGTTAGTATTGGAAATGATGGAATAATTATAACAGATAAAGTTGCAGATATGCTTGGTATTTCTGCTGGAGATAATATAAAATTTATAGATTCAGAAGATAAGGAATATCAATTTAATGTAAGCAACATTGTTAAAAATCATGTTAGCCATTATGTGTATATGTCTAAAGAATTTTATGAAAGTAATTTGAAACAATATCAAACAGACATTATATATTTTAATACAAAAGACATCAGCGAAGATGAGCAAAATAAGATATCTGAAGATATCCTAGGTTATGATGGAGTAGCCTCAGTATCACTAATTAGCACTCTTATGAATTCAGTTAGCGATATGCTAAACACCATGAACTATGTAGTTGTAATTTTAATAGTAGCATCTGCAATGCTTGATTTTGTGGTGTTATACAACTTAGCAAATATAAATATAGCAGAACGCCAAAGAGAAATTGCTACACTTAAAGTTTTAGGATTTTATGATAAAGAGGTTGATAATTATATAAATAAGGAAAACATTATATTTACTATAGTTGGTGTGGCTTTAGGGTTAGTATTTGGAACATTTTTAACATCTGCTATAATATCAAGCATAGAAATAGATTCACTTAAATTTATGAGGAATATAAAGCCAATAAGCTATGTTTACTCTAGTATAATTACTATTTTCTTCTCATTTATTGTTAATTTTATAATTCATTTTGTTTTGAAGAAAATTGATATGATTGAGAGTTTAAAGAGTGTGGAATAAAGTTAAAGCCCCAGTTACAACTGGGGCTTATTTAATTTTATTGTATGTCTTCTTGAACTTGAGATATATCTGAAATTTGTGCTGCAAAGTATGGTAAGTCTCTTCCTTCTTCTTTTAGGAATATTGTAAATGTGTCATCTACTAAGAAATCTCTTGGTTTTTCTGTTGGCATTATTGCCGCTTCTTTTAAACTTATACCTGCTTCGCTTTTGATTTTTCCACCTTTTTCGTCTAGCTCAAATTGTATTGTTTGTAGTGCTTTTTCAATACAGTATTCTCTTCCATTTGAAAATGTGAATGGTTTGTTTTCAACTTCTGTTATTTCTTCTTTTAGGTTGAATTTTATGTTTGGTATTTTTAATTTATCTGTTTCATTAAATGATGTGCTTCCATTATATTTACTTGATTTTTCAGTTATACTTTTAAATACATCTCCAAAATTAGTTTCTGTATTTCCTCTTGAGATTATTACTTCATCATTTTGTTTTGTTTTTAGTTTTATTGCAAAATCGCTACTTGAGTTATAATACAACACTTCTACTTGGTTTCTTACAGCTTTATCTGTACTTGAATTAATTCCAAAATATTTTACATTCTTGTATTTTCCAAAGTCTCCATTTTCTAATTTTGTGAACACTTTTGGGAATTCAAATTGTTTTTTTAGCATTACATATAGGAAATAATTATCACTTTCCCCTTCTTCCCAACTAAAATCGTCTAGGATATCGCTTGTTTCATTAAATTTTTCTTTGATAGCTTTTTCAATTTGTTTTTTTAGTTCTAGTGTTGGACTTCCATATACTTTGTAGTAGCTATCTTCTGATAAGCATGATGTGTTAAATGTTCCTTTGTTTAAATTATCTACTGCTGTTGGTTGAGGATTAAAAACTATGTCTTTTTTTGCCAAGTCATTTTTTAAATCATTCCAAATTAAGTTAAATGTACCACACCAAGCTGTGTTTGATGTTATTTCATCTTCTAATGATGTTACTATGTTTAGTTTTGTATTAACTTTTGTTGTGGGTGCATACTTTCTTCCCCATGTGCTGAATAGCACTGGTTTGTTGTTTTTCATTCTGTTTAAGTCGATTAAAAACATTGTGCCAATTATGATTGCAATTATAATTAAAACTGCAAGTATAATTTTTGTGGATTTCTTCATATAAATCACTTTTTACCTTTCTTTTATTTTTCTAATTTTCTTTTGCATCCTCTTGAACTTGAGATATATCTGAAATTTGTGCTGCGAAGTATGGTAAGTCTTTTCCCTTTTCTTTTAAGAATATTGTGAATGTGTCATCTACCATAAATTCTCTTGGTTCTTCTGGCATTGCTGCACTTAATTTAGTCATCATTCCTGCTTCACTTTTAATTCTACCACCCTTTTCATCTAAGTCAAATTCAATTGTTTGTAGAGCTTTTTCAATGTAGTATATATCTCCATTTGAAAAAGTATATGGTTTGTTTTCAACTTCTGTTATTTCTTGTTTTAAGTTGAAGCTAATTTTTGGTATTTTTAATTTATCTGTTTCATTAAATGATTTGCTTCCATCATATTTACTTGATTTTTCAGTTATACCTTTAAATATATCACCAAAATTGTTTTCTGTGTTTCCTCTTGAAATTATTACTTCATCATTTTGTTTTGTATTTAGCTTAACTGCAAAATTGCTATCTGAGTTGTAATACAATACTTCTACTTGGTCTCTTACAGCTTCATCTGTGCTTGAATCAATTCCAAAATATTTTACATTTTTGTATTTTCCAAAGTTCCCATTTTCTAATTTTGTGAACACTTTTGGGAATTCAAATTGTTTTTTTAGCATTACATATAGGAAATAATTATCACTTTCCCCTTCTTCCCAACTAAAATCGTCTAGGATATCGCTTGTTTCATTAAATTTTTCTTTGATAGCTTTTTCAATTTGTTTTTTTAGTTCTAGTGTTGGACTTCCATATACTTTGTAGTAGCTATCTTCTGATAAGCATGATGTGTTAAATGTTCCTTTGTTTAAATTATCTACTGCTGTTGGTTGAGGATTAAAAACTATGTCTTTTTTTGCCAAGTCATTTTTTAAATCATTCCAAATTAAGTTAAATGTACCACACCAAGCTGTGTTTGATGTTATTTCATCTTCTAATGATGTTACTACACTTAGCTTTGTATTAACTTTTGCTGGTAGTACATATTTTCGTCCCCATGTACTAAATAATACTGGTTTGTTATTCTTCATTCTGTTTAAGTCAATTAAAAACATTGTGCCAATTATGATTGCAATTATAATTAAAACTGCAAGTATGATTTTTGTGGATTTCTTCATATAAATCACCTTTTACCTTTCTCTTATAATACTTTTGTTTTTTTATGAAAGTTTCACAATGTAATAATTTCTTTTTATTTACTCCTTTTCTTCTACTTTTTTAAACATGTCTTTTCCTACTCCACATAATGGGCATACCCAGTCAGAAGGTAAATCTTCAAATTTAACTCCTTCAACCGTTTCATCATAAATATAGCCACAAGCTATACATTCGTATTTCATAAATTTCATCTCCTTTCTTTAAATTATTTATTAAATATTATTTAATACTTCTTTTATTGCCTCTTTAGGTCTAAATCCTATTAGTGTTTTAGCTATTTTTTCATTTTTATTTAATTCAACTTACATTTTGCTATCTCCTTTGTTATTTTCTTTTAAATAAGGTTTTATCTACTCCACATATAGGACATTTATAATCATCTGGCAGTTCTTCTCCATAATATATAAATCCACAAATGGTACAAATCCAAGCTGTTTGATTGTTAGCAGTTTTTACTTTTAATAATTTTTCTTTATTTTCTTGATAATATAAATATGTCATTGGTTCCTCATCCTTTTCTAGATCTGCCTCAATAATTTTTCCTATAAATAAAGTATGTGTATCATTATCTATATAATCAACTATTTCGCATATCATATATCCTAATGCATTACTAATTATTTCTAATCCTTCTATCTTTTTCGTATCAACTTTTTCAAACTTGTTTATTTCTCTCATAGAATTAAAACCGAATGTTTTAATAATTTCTCCATCTGTTTCTTTTCCTAATATAGAGATAGCAAATTTTTTATTATTCTTAAGTAACAAATTAGTATTATTCTTTTTCATTATAGAAACTGCCAATAATGGATTATCTCCTGCACTTATTTGAGACACACTATCAACTATACATCCACCATTATTAGTTGTTAAAACATACATTCCTTGAGATATTTTATTTGTAATTTTAAGATTTTTCATATTTCCTCCGTTATTTAATCTAGAAAATTATTTGCTAAATTTTTTAATTCTAAAATATTAGATTCTTTCATAGTTGATTTTATTGTAATAATTGGCTTTACTATTTCTATGTTTTTCATAGTATCTAATAATTCTTTCATACACCTTGCAGAGTTTGGAGCCCATGTGCCATTTTCAATAATAGCAACCTTTTTATTTTGATAGTTTCTTTCTTTCAAATTATTTAAAAAGTTCCTCATGGGTGTAAATACTTCCATATTATATGTTGGTGCTAATAAAATCAAATTTGGATATCTAAAGGCATATTCTATACACTCTGCCCAATCTTCTCTTGCTAAATCTGATAATACAACTTTTTTTATGCCTTTTTCTTCTAATATTTCTTTTAATTTTTCTGCAACCTGCATCGTATTTCCATGTATTGAGCAACAGGCAATAAAAATTCCTTCACTTTCTGATTTATATGAACTCCAAATATCATATTTTTCTATATAATGTGGTAAATTATCTTTTAAAACTGGACCGTGTAATGGACAAATCATTCTTATATCTAAATTCCTTGCTTTTTTTAATACTGATTGAACTTGTAATCCATATTTTCCAACTATTCCAAAATAATATCTTCTTGCCTCACAGTCCCATTCTTCATCAGTATCTAAAGTACCAAATTTTCCAAAGCCATCAGCAGAGAATAATATTTTTTCTTTTTGCTCATATGTCATCATTACTTCAGGCCAATGCACCATTGGAGCCATTATAAAATTTAATATATGTTCTCCTAAATTTAATTTGTCTCCTTCTTTAACTTCAATTTGTCTTTCTTCGAAATTTGGAATATTAAAAAATTGTGGAATAAGTGTTAGTGCTTTATTATTTCCTACTATTTTCATTCTTGTATATTTTTTCATTATGTTTTCAATATTGTATGCATGGTCTGGCTCTAAATGAGAAACTATTAAATAATCAGGTTCTCTACCATCTAATGTTTTTTCTAAATTATGTATCCACTCTTCAGTTTTTCTTCTATCTATTGTATCCATAATTGCAATTTTTTCATCCATTATTAAATATGAATTATATGATATTCCATTTGGAACAATATATTGACTTTCAAATAGATCAATATCTTTATCATCTGCTCCAATATATATTATTTTTTCTGTTATATCAATATTTTTCATTGCTACACCTCGACAAAATTTTATTAATACTTATAGTATATCATATTTACTAAGTATTTTTATATATAATTTGAAATTATTTTATATTTGTGTTGTGGGTTAGTCAATGATGTGAAACAGATTGGATAAAGGAAACCTTGAAATAAAAAGAAAGGCATAATCTAAAAATAAGGCATCTAAAATCACAAACAAATCAAGTGTAAATGTTAAAATAAAACTATTCAAAATAAAGCTGATAGAATTCTGTCAGCTTTTTTGATGTATTTTAAACCTGTTTTTGGTAGGTGTCCTTGGAAACATAATTTACTATTATAACACAGTTTTTTATTAAAAGTTATAGTTCCATATTATATTTTGATATGATATAATATTATTTTCATCTGGTTATAGCATAGAAAGTTATAGTTCCATATTATATTTTGATATGATATAATATTAGTTAGAGATTATATAGATATTGGACTGTTATTGTTCCATATTATATTTTGATATGATATAATTCCTTTCAATGTTCCTAAATTGTTACTATGGTTATAGTTCCATATTATATTTTGATATGATATAATATTGTTAAAAATCGCATAGTGATATTCAGCGTTATAGTTCCATATTATATTTTGATATGATATAATTTTTTAATTTCAGTTTCGTTATTTGAAAAAGTTATAGTTCCATATTATATTTTGATATGATATAATCAATAACAAGTGTAGCAGTACCAGCTTTAGGTTATAGTTCCATATTATATTTTGATATGATATAATATTTAAGTCAGTTAAATAATCACATTTTGTGTTATAGTTCCATATTATATTTTGATATGATATAATAGTTTTTCCAGTTCCCTGTTTTCCGAGTATGTTATAGTTCCATATTATATTTTGATATGATATAATTGATTCCAAGAAAAGCTAGTAAACAAGTGGGTTTGCTAGCTTTTCTTTTTATTTTTTTGTTTTAAAATAAGCATAAATTTTCGTATTGTACCGGTTTTTCATAAAATGATTTCTTTCCTAGTAATATTTCAACATTATCATATTGTTTTTCTGTAATGACTAGTGTCCTTATTGACCCTTCATCTGGTACATTCATTCTTAACCTTTGTTTATGAATTTCTACCATATCATTTCCATTACATACTCTTGCATATACCGAAAACTGTATCATATAGAATCCATCTTTTATTAAAAAGTTTCTAAATTGAGTTGCCTTTCTTCTTTCTTGTTTGGTTTTAACTGGTAAATCAAAAAATACTATTATCCTCATATATTTATGCATAACAATATTCTTGTATTCCTATTAGTTCTGGTAGAACAATAAGGTTTTCATTTTTATTCATACTGGTTGATAGGCTTTTAATCATATATTCAACAGCCCCTTGTATATTAAATTTTTTACCATCTATTAAAACCAAACAATTAACAATATTATATAATATTTGTTTGTCTTGTGTTTCTAAAAAATCTTTTGTTAAATCAATATTATTTGCAACATATAAATCTACTAATGGTCTGAAGCATTCTATAATATCATCTGCTAGATTAAAATTATTTAATTGATTATGATGAAATATTCCTAGTGCTGGTTCAAATCCATACATTATTAATGTTCTTGCTATTATTCCTCTGATTATTGCATATCCATAGTTTAATGCTGCATTTTCTATACAATCAATTTTTCTATTTAACGGTTCATCAAATAAAAATCGAAAATAATATGCCGCTGCTCGTGCCTCTACATTATTTGTATCTCCTGAATTAACGCCTAATATCATATCCATCAAAACTTTACTCTCATGTTCCTTTCCTAATTCTTGCAAGCATTTTGCTTGATTCTCAATTTTTCTCTTTACAATATCTTGCCAGATTCTTTTTTTTAATGGTTTACTCATTTCGAATTGCATTTTAATATTTTTCAGCTGTCTTGAATAATTATTAGTACCAATTAATATTCCTGTTGGCAAATGTTTTTCATCGCATACATATAAAACTATATCATGTTCTATACACTTTTTTAACATATATGTTGTTACAGATGTTCTTTGTGATTCTATACATATACTGTTAATATCTTCTAAAGGAATTGTGTACTCATTAGATTCTTTCATTATAACTAATTGTTCATTCTTTATCTTTAGTTTTACATCGTTTTGAATATAAACATTTCTAAAAGCCATTGTAATGCTTAAAAAAAATTATTTTAAGCTTCCCCCTTTCTTTTTCAAATTTTTAAAACTTTGTCTCTTCTCTGGTAACTTTACTTCATGGTAGTTTCCTAAAACATCTACTTCGAATTTTTTAAATTCCTTTAATGTTTTTATTCCTAAGCTATTTTGTTCATATTCGCCATTATGATTTATTATTGATATTGCAGCCGTTGAAATTCCAGATTTTATATAATATGCAAACATTTCGCTTATTTCTTTAGTTTCTTTATTTTCTTTATTGATAGATGTTAGTTTTATTTTATTTTTACTTTTAATGTATATTAAGTCTCTTGGATATAGAGAAAAAATAAAGTTTTCATCTTTCATATCTTTCCATTCTGAATATTGCTTAGCTGCTACACATGCCTTATTAGGCAGTTTACTTTTTATTGTATCACTTACATAAATTGGTACAAAGTAATAACCTTCTCCATCAACTTTAAATACATCAATTCTAATCATATCTCCATTTGCTGCTATAGCTTTTCCATTGTTTAACTCGACCGCAAGTGTTGTTTTATCCTCTAATTTTACTTTCTTAACAAGCGGACCAGGTGTTCCATCTGATTTTGGTTTGTAAAATGGTCTTTTGAAAGCTTCTTCTCCATTTCCTCCAAACTTCCTAAGTTGATCCACTAAAGCCTTATATAACAATTTATCATCTTGTTTTTGACTGTCTGGATATTTTTCAATTTCTCCATTTTTATCTAATTTTAGCTTTGTTAATTCAGTCTTTGTTAATGTTTTTATTCCTTCCTCGTTTTTTCTGATTCCTCTGATTGTGTCAAGATGAGCTTGTCCTGTTACTTTTCTTCTTGGCATTCTTGATATAAAAACTGGTTTTACATCATCATAATTTTCATAATATATTTTCTCTGCGACTAAACACTCTTCCATTCTTTCTTTTGTTTGGCAAGTTGTCCTTATATCTAACTCTGTTCTAAATTTTGGCCAAGGTTCTGGAAAATTAATACCATTTTCTTTTTCATATTGTTCTTTTGTCAATATCTCTCCCGTTTCCAAATCAATATATTCACCTGAATTTTTTTCATATCTTCCATCAATATATTGATAATATTTTGTAATTTTTTGAATCATGCCTTGTGAAATTATTGCAATTACTGCTGCATCTACTGCATGATGTTCATCACCATTTTCCCTTATTTTGTTTATTCCTAGTCTTTTTCTTACATGGCTTGTTATTTGACCATTTACTGTAAATACTTTTCTATCAAAATTTTCATTGTCAGAAAACTGTACATGATCTTTAATTAAATTATACATTAATCTACTTATATATTGTGTATCTTGAATGTTTCTATCCTTCCATTCTGTTGCATCTTCTCTTGTAAAGTTTTGTCTTAATAATCTTTTCTTTTTATAATAATTTTTAATAATATTATTTACCCTAACCTCGTATTCTTCTAAATTTCTTCCCTTTTCTTTTAAATATTGGTATGGTATTCTATTTCCTTTTTGCCTGTTTTCAGATGCTAATACCAAAACTTTATTTTTATATGTATCATCAAAACACATACTATATGGTATTATGTGGTCAACATCTACCGCTTCTGTAAATAAATCTTCTATGGAAATATGTTTTCCTGAATAAACACATATTCCATCTTGCTCCTGCCATAACTTATATTTTACTATATCTTGTCCTGTTGGATTATTCTTCCCAAGTTTTAATATTTCTTCCCTTGCTTTATCATTATTTTGCATGTTTTGTTCTTGTTTTTTCTTTATATTTTGTCTATCAGCAAATTTTTTAGATAATTGTCTTGCTAGTTCAATATTTATAATATCCGGTTTCCCATAAGTTGTTGTAATAGCATTTAATACCTTTATAGCCTGTGACACTGCTCTTTTTACAACAGGATTTGACAACTCTTGTTCTAAATCTCTTAATGCTATCTTCTTCTTCTTTTTAGTATTAATTATACCTCTAAAGTCTTCATATACTTCGTTTACAGCCTTATCATAAGTATAGCCTTGCTCTAAATATGGTATTATTTTTTTCATTGCTTTTATTGATAAGTTACCAACTTTTGAAAACGATAGTTTTAATAGTTCATTTACTATATCTTCTGGCAAATTAATTTCTTTTAGTTTTTCTATTCTCTTATTGTCATTCTTATAAAGTGTTAAAACCGTACCTATTGTATCTAAATCATCTGAATTTAATTTGTTTATGTAGTTCTTTTCAATTCTATCCATGGCTACCCTTATTTTATGGTAGCTTTCAAATTCTTTAATTCTTCTATCTTTTTCATCTTTCTTGTTTTCTTCATCATTAAATATATCCGTTCTTTTATAATTAATCATATTAAATCTTTCATTTGTTGTTAATTTTAGTGCTGTTCGTAAGGAATCATAAGTGAGTGTTACTTTTGTTTTTGCTAGATTAATAATTATATTCCTTTCTTCTTCGGTTAAAGTTCTCTTAATAACTTCCCTTGTTCCATTTTCTTTTAAATGATATTCTTCTATTTTTATATGATTTATATCTTGCAATAATTTGAAATACTCAAATGTATATGCAGCTTTTGCTGACCTGTTTTCTTCCTTTTCAAAAGTGCATTTACCTAGCATTTTTTCTATTTGATTGCCTGCATATATGCTTGGCTGACTTGGTCCATCATCAAAGTTTCTTTGTGATGTGAATATATTAATATATTCATCAATAAAGCTATCAGTAATATTAGAATTTAGTTCCTTTTGTTTTTCTAGTATTTGTTTAATTTCATCTAATAATAATTTTCTAAGAGGTGTATTTTTATATTCATCTGTAGTGTTACGCACTTTAAAAAGTACTCTGCCATCTGGCATTTGTATCTTAAATTTTTCATCTTTTAAATACATCTCTCCGATAGTTCTGTAATTCTTTTCTTTCATTAAAATTTCATTTTCTTTTGTTGCAACTAAAAGTTTTCCCATTTCCTTATTGCTTGTTTCTTCTGCTTTACTGTTTGACTTATATCCTCTTCTTTTTACAAAGCTTATCAATACTCTTGCAAGTTCGCTATTAGTAAGTTTTTCGTCTAGTCCTTTTACTCTTAATTCGTATGGATTAAATTGAAATTTATATGTTGCATACATATTTTCTATTTCTTTTATTGTAATAATATTATACTTTTCCAAAAGGTTTTTTGTTCTTTTAATTCTGTGATTTCTTCTTCTTAATCTCCTTCTTGTATTTCTAGCTTCTCTTCTATTTAAAGCTAATGACGATCCATCCTTTGGATTCTCTGCTGCATCAAATATTCTTGAACCTAATTTTACAATTCTTTTTGGGTTCCCCTTATTATCATCTTCTAAAATTGCCCATCCTACAGATGCAATACCTAAATCTAATCCTATCCTATAATTCATTATTACCTCCCATATATGAAGATAGCTGTTCAGTTATGAACAGCTAGAGCTTTACGACTCATAGGTCTTATTATAGTAACCTATTCTACTTTGATATGATATAATAAATTGTATGTTCCATATACAATTTACTTTTATATAATATCACATATTTTTCCATTTGTCAATTTTTTGCCTATAATAGATAGTGTCAATTTTTTTCGGGGAAATTTTTAAAAAATATTTCAACCCTCAAAA
>USJO01000032.1 GCA_900555075.1 uncultured Clostridium sp. | reverse complement strand
ATTTTGAGGGTTGAAATATTTTTTAAAAATTTCCCCGAAAAAAATTGACACTATCATACAAAATATACCATTTGAAAAAAGTTATATAATATGTTAAAATAAAATGCGAAATTTAAGAAAAAGAGGGATTAATATTGAAAATACACATTGTGATGGTTGAACCAGAAATTCCACAAAATACTGGAAATATTGCAAGAACATGTGCGATAATAAATGCGAAATTACATTTAGTAAAACCATTAGGATTTGAAATGTCTGATAAATATTTAAAAAGAGCAGGATTAGATTATTGGGATAAATTAGATATAGAAATGCATGAATCTTTTGAAGAATTTTTAGTTAAATATCCACCAGCAAAAAACAATATGTTTTTTGCTACAACAAAGGGTAAGCATTGTTATTCTGATGTAGAATATAACAAAATGGAGGAAATATTTTTGTTGTTTGGTAAAGAAACTAAAGGATTACCAGAGGATATTTTGCAAAAATATTTAGATAGAACAATAAGGATACCAATGAGAGAAAATTTCAGATCGTTAAATTTATCAAATTCTGTTGCAATAGTTGCATATGAAGTATTAAGACAAACAAATTTTAAGAATTTACAGGAAATAAGCAATTATTTTGATAATAAATAGTATCGGATTAATCAACAGAACATTATCCCTGTAAAAACCATAAAATATATTAATACTTTTATGGAGGAATTTTTATGGCGAAGATAATTGTTTTTAATAATGACAGCAACCGCATGGAGACCTATTATAGAAATGAAAACGAACCAATGCCTTATAATACAAAAAGGAGCTTATTGGTTCGAGAGTTTAGGGGTTCAAGTAATAGCAATACTTTGTGGACAACAAAAAGGGCAATGCAGAGTTGGAATGCAACGAGGTATTTGTATGGGCAACCAATTCCGGTGGGTTTTGCATTTAAAAGACCATGGGAAGGAGGTCATAGTAACCAATCACAACACTATGCTGGAGTGGCTTTTGATGTTGGTCAAAGACTAAGTAATAGCGAAAGAAATAGATTAAGAAACATAGCACAAGAATCAGGAGTATGGTCATATGTAGAACCTGCTAGCTTAACACCTACATGGGTTCATTTTGATAAACGTTTCCGGTCGACCAGCTTGTTCAACAGGAGGATATCCAATAATTAGAAGAGGAAGTATAAGCACTTATGTTTTAATAGCACAAGATGACTTAAACACACTAGGATTTAGAACAGGAGGATTAGACGGAATTTTTGGAGCAAGAACAGAAGAAGCAGTAAGAAACTATCAACGTTCAAGAGGACTTTCATCAGATGGAATTATAGGCTGTAACACATGGCGTTCACTACAAGAAGATGTTGTAGGAACAGGAAGAACAAACACAACATTAGATTAAAAATCGACCTAGATATATTTTATATCTAGGTTAATTTAATCATAATTAAAATAAAATATTGTAAAATCAAGCTTTTTATGATATCCTATAATATGTAAAAAATAAAAGGAAGTGAGCAAATTATGAAAGTTATTTTATTACAAGATATAAAAAATGTTGGGAAAAGGGAACAAATGATAGAAGCAAATGATGGATATGCAAGAAATTACTTGTTTCCAAAGAAACTAGCTATAGAAGCTACAAAAGATAATTTAGCAAAATTACAAGCTAAAAAAACATCAGAAGCAAATAAGAAAAAAGCAGAAATAGAAGCCAACAAAAAAATAGCTAAAAGATTAGAAAAAATAGAATTAACAATAAAAGCAAAAGTTGGAGAAAATAACAAAATATTTGGAGGAATAACATCAAAAGAAATTTCTGAAACACTAAAGAAAGAATATGAAATTGAGATAGATAAGAAAAAAATAACAATAAAGGAAACTATAAAAAATTTAGGAAGATATACAGCAGATATAAAATTTGGCGATGGAGTAAATGCAGAATTAACAATAAATATAACAGCAGAATAGAAAAACAATTTTAGTTATAAGGAGTGAAAAAGATGGAAGCAGGAAAAATCCCACCACATGATGTAGAAGCAGAACAAGCTATATTAGGCTGTATGCTTATAGATCAAGATGCAACAACAGATGCAATAGAAGTCTTAAAACCGGAAGACTTTTATAGAGATGATCATAAATACATATATGAAGCAATGAATAATTTGTATAGTAGGGGAGAACCAATAGACATTATTACAGTAAAATCAGAGCTAACTTCAATGCAGAAATTTGAAGCAGTAGGTGGAATAGAATACCTAGCAACATTACCAGATAAAGCTCCTTTAGTTGCAAATTCAGATAAATATATAAAAATAGTAGAGGAAAAATCTATATTAAGGAAACTTATAAAAACAGCAACAGATATAGAGGGATTAGGCTATGCTCAAAATGAAGATGTAGATAATATTATGGATCAGGCTGAAAAGAGAATTTTTGATTTAATACAAGGAAAAAATCAAAAAGGATATACGCCAATTAAAGATGTACTTATAGAAACTTTTGCAGAACTAGAAAAATTATACAACCAAAAACAAACCGTAACAGGAGTCCCAACAGGATTTGTAGATTTAGATAATTTAATGGCAGGATTGCATAAATCAGATTTAATCTTAATTGCAGCAAGACCAGCAATGGGAAAATCAGCCTTTGCACTAAACATTGCAACAAGCGTAGCAGTAAATGCTAAAGTACCAGTAGCTATTTTTAACTTAGAAATGTCTAAGACTCAGCTAGTAAACAGAATGTTATGTAGTGAGGCAATGGTTGATAGCAACAAAGTTAGAACAGGAAAAATTGATGAAGAGGACTGGATAAAGCTTGCTACAGCCTTGGGACCACTATCAGAAGCACCAATATATATAGATGATACATCAGACATATCAATATCAGAAATAAGAGCGAAATGTAGAAAATTAAAGCTGGAAAAAAACATAGGACTAGTTGTAATTGACTATTTACAGCTAATTCAAGGTAGCGGAAAGAAAAATACAAACAGAGAGCAAGAAATTGCAGAAATAAGTAGATCATTGAAAATTATGGCAAAGGAGCTTGAAATACCAGTAATTGCTTTGTCACAGCTATCAAGAGAGTCAGAAAAAAGACAAGACCACAAGCCTATGCTTTCAGACTTGCGTGAATCTGGATCAATAGAGCAAGATGCCGATATAGTAATGTTCATTTATAGAGACGATTATTATAATAAAGAAGAGTCAGAAAAGAAAGATAGAGCCGAAATTATTTTAGCAAAACATAGAGCAGGTGCAACAGGTTCTGTAGAGTTATTGTGGCTTGGAAATTATACGAAGTTTGTAAGTCTGGATAAATATAGAGGAGAATAAATGATTAAAGATGAAGTTTTAAAAACAATTAAAAAATATAGTTTAATAAATAAGGGAGATAAAATAGTAGTTGGAGTATCAGGTGGACCTGATTCTATATGCCTTTTACATATACTGTACATTTTAAAAGAAGAACTTGGAATTGAAATAGTTGCTGCACATATAAACCATATGATAAGAGAAGCTGCAGACAATGAAACAGAGTATGTTCAAGAGTTCTGCAAAAAACTTGGAATAGAGTGCTTTGTTAAAAAAGAGGATGTAATATCATTAGCAAAACAAAAAAAAAGAGGAACAGAAGAGGTTGGCAGACAGGTTAGGTATGACTTTTTTGATGAAGTTTTAACAAAAACAAATTCGAATAAAATTGCAACAGCGCATAATTTAAATGATAGAGCAGAAACTGTAATCCTAAATATATTGAGAGGAAGTGGAATTTCAGGATTAAAGGGAATAGAAGCAATACGTAATCAGAAATATATTAGACCATTAATAAATACAAACAGAGAAGATATTGAGGAATATTGCAAACAAAACGATCTAAAACCTAAATACGATGAATCAAATGAGGAAAATATATATAGTAGAAACAAAGTAAGAAATGTTGTAATTCCATATATAAAAGAAGAATTCAATCAAAACATTGTAAAAACAATTAATAGATTATCAGATGTAGCAACAGAAGAAAATGAATATTTACAAAATATTACCAAACAAGAGTATAATAAAATATCAAATGTAGAAAATGGAAATATTGTATTAGATTTAAAAAAATTTAACAAAATAGAATTAGTAATAAAAAGAAGACTAATAATATATACTATAAATGAGGCAATTCATACAACAAATGGGATAGAGAAGGTAAATATTGATGACATTATAAAACTATGTAGCAACAATATAGGAAACAAATATTTAACTCCGATAAAAGAAATAAAAATATATGTAAAAAAAGGAAAAGTTTATTTCCTAAATCTTAAAAATTAGTATTGAAATTAAAGCTAGTGTATGATATATTATTGAAAGTAAACAAGAGAAAAGGAAGGTAAGATATGAAAAGTAGTTTAAAAACAATAGTTATGTGGCTTATTATAGGAATTATATGTTTAATATTAATTTCAGCAATAATGGAAAATTCTGAAACAAAAATGTCATATGACGAATTAGTTGGTGCTATAAACAACTCAAAAGTTGAAAGCATAAAACTAGAATCTAATGGAAAAAAAGCATATATAAAAATAAAAAATGATAAAGTAGAAAAAGAAGTCAATCTCCCAAGTGTAGATGCCTTTATGACAGAAATAAGTGATGAATTGGCTTCTCAAGAATTTAATTTCGAAGAAAAATCAGAGTCAATTCTAATAACAATTTTAGGACTTTTATCACCTTTTGCAATAATTATAGTATTCTTTATCTTTTGGTTCTTAATATCAAGCTCAAATCAAGGTGGTGGCAACAAGACGATGGCTTTCGGAAAGAGTAGAGCAAGAGTTGTAGGAACAACAGAAAAAGGAAAAATAACATTTAAAGATGTTGCAGGTGTTGACGAAGAAAAGGAAGAGTTACAAGAAATTGTAGATTTCTTAAAAACACCAAAGAAATTTACAGATATGGGAGCAAGAATACCAAAAGGAGTATTACTTGTAGGACACCCAGGAACAGGTAAAACATTACTTGCAAAAGCAGTAGCAGGAGAAGCAGGAGTACCGTTCTTCATAATAAGTGGTTCAGACTTTGTTGAAATGTTCGTTGGTGTAGGAGCATCAAGAGTTAGAGATTTATTTGACCAAGCAAAAAGAAATGCGCCATGTATAGTTTTTATAGATGAAATAGATGCAGTAGGACGTCAAAGGGGAGCAGGTCTAGGCGGAGGACATGATGAAAGAGAACAAACACTAAATCAATTATTAGTAGAAATGGATGGGTTTTCAGAAAATGAAGGTGTAATAGTTTTAGCTGCAACAAACAGACCAGACGTACTAGATAAAGCCCTATTAAGACCAGGAAGATTTGATAGACAAATTGTAGTATCTTCACCAGATGTAAAAGCAAGAGAAGAAATCTTAGAGGTTCATAGTAGAAAGAAAAAATTAGGTGATGATGTAGATTTAAAGGTAATAGCAAAAAACACAGCAGGATTTTCAGGAGCAGACCTAGAAAATGTAATGAATGAGGCATCACTTTTAGCAGCAAGAAGAAATAAACAGGAAATAAATATGCAAGAAGTCGAAGATGCAATGATAAAAGTTACAATGGGACCAGAAAAGAGAAGTAGAATAAGAAGTGACAAAGAAAACAAGCTAGTAGCTTTTCATGAGGCAGGTCATGCAGTAGTAAGCCACTATTTACCAACACAAGATACAATTCATCAAATATCAATAGTACCACGTGGTATGGCTGGTGGTTATACAATGTATAGACCAGATGAAGACAAAAACTTTATGTCAAAAGTTGAAATGGAAGAAAGTATAGTATCACTATTAGGTGGAAGGGTTGCTGAAAGTATAGTATTAGACGATATATCAACAGGAGCAAGCAATGATATAGAAAGAGCTTCAAAAATAGCAAGAGATATGGTAACAAAATACGGAATGAGTGATAATTTAGGAACAATAACATTTGGTTCAGGGCAAGAAGAAGTATTCTTAGGAAGAGACTGGACACAAACAAGAAACTATAGTGAAGAAACCTCAGCAAAAATAGATGAGGAGGTAAAAAAAATAATAGACAATGGATATAATAGAGCAAAAGAAATACTAACAATGCATAGTGACAAACTACACACAGTAGCAAATTTATTACTAGAAAAAGAAAAAGTAGATGGAGAAGAATTTGCAGCAATATTTGCTGATTAGTGTTTAGTATTTGGAATTAATATAGAAGCTAGGATTCGTCCTAGCTTTTGGACTACAAGTATATTACTGAAATTCTCGCCCAATCTTGTTGGAGCTTTTATATTTATTATAAATTGAGCCCACGATGGATACGCCTACGATGTTTTTCGGGGGTCCTCAATTTATTCTAAATATAAAAATCCTGCGTTAGGCGAATTTTTTAGTAGTAATTCTTAAATGGTAACACGTTTTTCCTGAAAAATATTAAGAAAATATTGCTATTATGTAAATAATGTGGTAAGATAATTAGTATTAGTTTAAAGAAAGCGAGTGTATATATTATGAAAAAAGTAGAACCAAATTTTAATTTTATTAATATGGAACATAACGTTATAAAATTTTGGGAGAATGAAGAATGCTTCCAAGAACTTTTAAAGAAAAACAAAGATGGAAAAAAGTTTAGATTTTTAGATGGACCAATTACAGCAAATAATCCAATGGGAATTCACCACGCATGGGGAAGAACTTTAAAAGATATATACATACGTTATAAAGGTATGAATGGATATACTTCACACTATAGAAATGGTTTTGATGGACAAGGCTTATGGATAGAGGTTGAAGTCGAAAAAGAACTAGGATTTAATGATAAAAAGGATATTGAAAAATACGGACTAGACAAATTTACAGAAAAATGTTTAGAAAGAGTAAATCATTTTTCAAAAACAATTACAGAGCAGTCAAAGAGATTAGGACAATGGATGGACTGGGAAAATTCATATTATACAAATACAGAGGAAAATATTACAGCAATTTGGCATTTCTTAAAAAAATGCCACGAAAAGGGAATGATTGAAAAATCTTTCAGACCAATGCCTTGGTGTCCAAGATGCGGAACCTCTTTATCAGAGCATGAAATGGCGGGTTCATATAAGCAAATGGTACATAAATCTGTATACTTCAAATTACCTTTAATTGGAACAGATAGCAAAATAGTAGTTTGGACAACAACACCATGGACATTATCTTCAAATGTAGCATTGGCAGTTAATCCGGAAATTGATTATGTTAAAGTAAAAGTAAAATCAGATGATAAATACTTAATAATGGATAAAAACGCTTTAGGTATTTTAGGTGACGACAAAATAGAAGTAGTAGATAGCTTTAAAGGTGAGAAATTAGTAGGATTAAAATATGAAACATGTTTCCCAGAAATGGAAAAGCAAAAAGAAATAGAACATAAAGTAGTAGCTTGGGAGGAGGTTTCTTCTGAAGATGGTACAGGAGTAGTACATATTGCTCCAGGCTGTGGTGCAGAGGATTTTGAACTTGGAAAAAGAGAAGGATTAGATGTTGTAGTTCCAATTGATGATGAAGGTGTAATACTAGATGGTTTTGGATTTATGACAGGACATAACACAAAAGAAGTAGCCGAGCTTGTATTTAATGAATTAGAAAAAAGAAACAAGTTATATAAAATAGAAGAACATGAACATAGTTATCCAGTATGCTGGAGATGTAAGAGCGAGGTAGTATTTAAGGCAGTTCAAGAATGGCACATAAATAGTGATAAAATAAGACCGGAGTTGATAGAAGCTGCTAAGCAAGTAAAATGGACACCAGATTTTGCAGGAAAAAGAATGGAAGATTGGCTAAATAATATGGGCAACTGGGCAATTTCAAGAAAGAGATTTTATGGGTTACCACTTCCAATATATCCTTGTGAAGAGTGTGGCGAAGTAACCGTGGTAGGCTCAAGAGAGGAACTTAAGAAATTAGCAGTTGATCCTAAAAAAGTAGATGAATTACCAGATTTACACAGACCTTGGATAGATAGCATTGAAATTGTTTGCCCACATTGCGGAAAACATATAAAGAGAATACTTGATGTTGGAGATTGTTGGTTAGATGCAGGTATAGTACCATTCTCAACACTAAAATACTTTACAGATAAGGAATATTGGAAACAATATTTTCCAGCAGAATGGGTAACAGAAATGAAGGAGCAAATAAGATTATGGTTCTACTCATTACTATTTATGTCAGTAGTACTAGAGAATAAAGCACCTTATGAATCAGTATTAACATATAGTGCAGTTGTTAAAGAGGATGGCGGAAAGTTTTCAAAATCAGGTTATATGATAAAATTTGATGAGGCAGCTGAAAAAATAGGTGCAGACCCAATAAGATATTTATATGCAGGAGCACAAGTAAATAATGATGTAAGATTTGGGTTTAACCTAGGAGATGAATCAAGAAGAAAATTACTAAATTTCTGGAACATATATGTATTTTTTAATACTTATGCAATACTTGATATGCCAAATTTAAAAAACTATAAATTAGATGTAGCCAAACTAGAAAAATCAGATAAATGGCTACTAGCAAGATTAAATAAATTTATAGAAGTAGCAAAAAAATCAATGGATAATTACCAAGTTCAAAATTTAGTAAAAGAATTTGAAATTTTTGTAGATGATATATCAAACTTCTATGTAAGGGTAAACAGAAAAAGATTCTGGAAAATTGGAGAAGATAGTGACAAAACTTTAGTATACTATTTATTATATACAACAATTAAAAAAATGTCTCAGGTAATCGCACCAGTAATACCATTTATGACCGAAGAAATTTGGCAAAATATGGTAAGAAGTTTTGAACCAGATGAAGTAAAATCAATACACTTAAGCGATTACCCAACACCAGTAGCAGAATATGATGATGAAGAAATCTTAAAAGAAGTAGAAGAAATAAGAAAAGTAATAGCACTAGGATTAATGCTTAGAAACGAAAAACAATTAAAAGTAAGACAGCCATTAAACAAGATGTATATATCAAGCGAAAAAAACATTGAAAAATCAATAAGAGACTTTGAGACAATTATCAAAGAAGAATTAAATATTAAAAAAATAGAATTAATTAAAGATGAATCAGTATTAAATGATGAGTACTTAATGGTAAACTTCAAAGTTGCGGGAAGGTTATTAAAGGAAAGAATTCAAGATTTCAAAGCAAAAATAGAAGGACTTACAGATACAGAAATGAAGGAATTAGTCGCAAAATTCAATGATGAGGCTGTAACTGAAATTGAAGTACCAGGATTTGGAGCATTTGAGAAACAAGTATTCCTAAAAAATATGAAGCCAAAAGCACACATAGTTGTAATAAAAGAAGGAGACTATACTATAGCACTAGATACAATATTAACAGAAGATTTAATAGTAGAAGGAATGTATAGAGATTTAGTAAGGACACTTCAGGTATTAAGAAAAGATGCAGGACTAAAAGTAGAACAACGTATAACCTTAAGCCTACAAACAGAAGGCAATTTAATGCAAAAAGTATTAGACAAATATTTAGATAAAATCACAGCAGATACTTTAACAGAAAACTTCGTAAAAACACAAATAGAAAGTGATATAGAAAAAGAATTAGAAATAAACGAAGAGAAGGTAAAAGTGCAAATAAAAGGAATATAATCATAAAATAGAAAGTAGAAAAACTACTTTCTATTTTTACTAAAAAATAAAAAAAATTATAAATTTTACTTGACATTGATATTTTAATATGATATATTATGAACAACAAAAATAGGAATTATTCCTATTTTTAGAAAGGTCAAAAAATGGAAAAATATTCTAGACAGAGACAGGAAATTCTTAATTTTCTAATTGAGTCTTATGAACACCCAACAGCCGAAGAGGTATATCAAGAGGTGAAAAAAAGAGGCTCTACTGCAAGTAAGGGAACAGTATATAGAAATTTGAATTTTCTTGTAGAGAAAGGGATAATCGAAAAAGTTTCTATGCAAAACGGTCCGGATAGATATGATTATAAAAAAACGCCACATAATCATGCTATTTGTGTAAAATGTAATAAAGTATTTGATTTTGAATATAATTTCAACATAAAAAAAGCAAAAAAAGAAATCTTAGCACAAACAAAAATGGAACTCTTTTCAGATTATGTAACACTTCAAGGAATATGCAACAAGTGTAAAAATAAAGAATAAGATAGGGAGGTATTTTTTATGGAACTTAAAGGTTCAAAAACAGAAAAAAATTTAATGGAAGCTTTTGCAGGAGAATCACAAGCAAGAAACAAATATACATACTTTGCTTCAAAAGCTAAAAAAGAGGGATATGAGCAAATTGCTGCAATCTTTCAAGAAACTGCTGATAACGAGAAAGAGCATGCAAAATTATGGTTTAAATTATTACATGATGGAGAGGTTCCAACTACAACAGAAAATCTAAAAGCAGCAGCAGAGGGAGAAAATTTTGAATGGACAGATATGTATGACAGAATGGCAAAAGAAGCTAAAGAAGAAGGATTTGATAGAATCGCATACTTATTTGAAGCAGTTGGAAAAATAGAAAAAGAGCATGAAGAAAGATATAAAAAATTATTAAAAAATGTAGAAGAAGGATTAGTCTTTTCAAAAGACGGAGATAGAATTTGGAAATGTAGAAATTGTGGACACATAGTGATTGGAAAATCAGCACCAGAAATTTGCCCAGTATGTAATCATCCAAAGGCTTATTTTGAAATTAAAGCTGAGAACTATTAAAATATTACCCCAGATCACAAAACGACTGGGGTATTTTCTATTGTATAGGAAAATCAACTTTTATCGTGACCTTATATAAGATTTTTCCGTATACAACAAGGTTAAGTTACATTTCTTATTTTTTAAATCTTATATCATCTCCGAAAAATCTGTAAATGTTATAATTTCCAACAAATCTTGAAACAATTCTTTCATCATATGTACTGAATAATCCTTGCAAGTCTAAATTAGTTGAAATAATCGTTTTAGTAATTTTTCCATTTTGATTAAGAAGTCTGGTATTTATAATTTTATATAATTCTGTAAATTTCATACTATTCATTGTCTCTGTACCTAAGTCATCTATTACAAGCAAGTCTACTTTTAAAAGATTTTGAGAGAAGGTATTGTCAGAATTTTTGCTAAACATTTCATTTATTAGAGTGTCTAACATTACAGGAGCTGTTTGGTATAATACTGTTTTACCGAGCTGTTAAAAGTTCTGCAACTATACAATTTGACAAAAACGTTTTGCCTAGACCTGTACCACCTGAAAAAAGAAGATTCTTTTCTGCTGGACTGTCAAAATTTTCAATGAAATTTTTTGCAGCTTTTTCAATAATCTTTATATTTTCTCTTGGAGAAATATTTTCTCCGTATTTTTCTTGGTTAATTTCATCTGAATATAGATTTATATCAAATTTCTTAAAATTTTCATTTTCTAGATTACCAATGTTAGAATTGTTATATTTACTATTTAAAAGTTTTTGCTTTAAACAGCTACACATTGATGTTTTACCATTATCTAAAATATAGCCTGTATCTTTACATTTTTTACAGTCATGCATAGGAGACAAATAATTTAAATCTTTACCATCTTTTTTCAAAATTAATATACGTTCTTTTTTTAATTTATTTATATTTTTTTGTAAGTTTTCTAAAATGCTATTACTGTTATTGGCTAGAATGGCTTTAGCAGATTCGATGGCACATTTATTTAAATCGTCTTCAATTTCTTGCAAGCGAGGTAGTCTAATATATAATTCTTGTTTTCTTTTGTTCAGCTTAGACATTTCATTTGCTCTTTTTAGCTCGTATTCCTTTAGCAAATCTTTTAAAACCATATATATCACCTCATTTATTGTTATTTGCATATAAACTATTTAAATTATCATATTTTCTTTGAGAATAATTATTATAGTTAGTTTTTTTCTCGACTTCTTTTAAACTCTTATTTTGATTTTTGAAATCTGTCATAAATTTTTGAATTTCATCTGCTGTTTTTAAATTTCTTTCATGCCAGCTTGTTAATAACTTATCGAAATAATCAAAGGTTGGATTTGCCTTAGAAGTAGCCTTTTTTAATGCAATATTTATAACATCTAAATTATAACCATATTCTAAAATCCACTTTTCAATATACTCTTCTTCAAATTCTGTAAAAGCAGTATACCTACCCAGCTTTTTAGCAATTGCCTTTTTTATTTTATTCATATTATCATGTTTTTGAGAGTAAACCTCTAAATCATTAAAGGTTTTAATATTATTCTTAGACCAAATGTCTGCAACTGCTTGAACATAATTTTTATGAAGGGCAGATTTTCCAAAACAGTATTCAAATAATGAAACCATTACTTGCTCATCAAATCCATATTTCTTAAACCATAAATCAATATCACTATACCAAGAAGGAGACATAATGCCTTGGAAATATTGATTATTAATACTCTCAATAGCTCTAGCTCTATATTGATTTTTACTGTTATTTTCGATGGCTTCAGGTGTTAAAGTTAAATTAGGTGTATATGACTTATGAAGCTCAATCTCTTGCAAGTTATTTAAAATATAGCCAGTAGGTTTTTTTGTAATAACACCATTTTCCTCCCAAAAGGTAAGCCCTGTTTGAATAACATTAAAAGGAATATTAAGCTTTTTAGATAAATCTGTTATTTTTATATCTTTATCATATTTAGATAAAAAAACTAAACAAAGATATATTTTTACAAAATCCCCATTTGCGCAAGACAAATATTCTGTAAAAAATATATCTGGTATTTCTGTATGTGAAAAAAGAATAGACATATCCTTGGATTCTAGCTTCATAAAAATCTCTCCCCTTTAGCATAATAATTATATCATTTAAATGGAAAGAAAACAATAAGAAAAAGAAAAATAAAAAGGATTACAAAAATTTCAAAAAAATAAAAAAACAAAAAGTGATTGACAAAGCAAGAAAAAATGATATATAC
>USJO01000031.1 GCA_900555075.1 uncultured Clostridium sp. | reverse complement strand
AAGCAACAGCTTTCATTCTGTTTTCTGAATTTACTTTTCTTAAACGTACGTCTGTTATTTGCATGTGTGTGCACCGCCTTCCAAAGTTTTATTGTACATAATTTTCATTGTGTACTAATATAATATTCGCCAATACTATTCTTTTTCCTTCATTATTTTACATATTTTTTACTATTTTATACTTATTTAATCTATATTTAAATTATTTTGTGCTAATACTAATAGCTTCTGCGCCCACTTCTAATTCTCTTGACACAATATTTTGTATCTGTGCTATCTGCTCTGGTTCTAGCTTTTCAGCTTTTATTATAACACTTACACTATTTGAATTTGAAAATATAACTATATCTTCAAATCCCTTTGCCTTTACTAAATTCTCTGCTATCATTATGGCATTTCTCTTTTCATTTATTTTTGAAATATCCTCTATAGCTAAATTTTTCTGCTCTACAGTTGAATTTACATTATTATATATTTCTTGATATGATTCTAACATTTGTGAATATATGTTTTCTCTTTCAAGTTTTGATGTTGTAAAATATGTATCCTCTTGGTTTGTTTCTACCGCTTCATTTTCTCCTATAGTTTCGTTTTCATTTATAACTTCACTTTCATTATCATTTTGTTTCTTCTCCTCCTTGTTCTCTCCTTGGTTCTCATTTACAACATTATTATTACTAACTAACGTTGCATCTCCTAATTCTGCTACAACGTCCTTGTTTTCCATTTTTTCGTTTGTACTTGTAAAATTCAAATATCCCGCTGTTACTAGCATTAGAGATATTACTAAAATAATTAATTGATTTCTTTTTAAAACTTTCATTTTTTACCTTACCTTTCTATTTTGACATTTTAAATACTTGTATCTTATGTGTTGCAAGTCCTGTTACTGCTGATACAGCCTGGACTATGTTGGCCTTTATTGTGGCATTATCTCCTCCCTCTGCTAATATAATTGCTCCTTCAACTTTAGGCATTGTTATTTTTTCTGTTATTGGATTATTGTCTGAATCTACTAATATCTCTTTGTTTTCGTCTATTAATTCTACCTTTCTTGTCCCTCCAGCAGAATCATTTTCTTCCGTTTTACTTGTGCTTCTAGTTTCATTACGCATTGCTACAACCGAGCTACTCTCTGAATATGTAACTAATACTTGTACTTTTCCAACTCCTGATATTTTAGTTAAAATGTCTTCAAGTTTTTTCTCTAAATTATATTCTTGTTCTTCAGAAATATTACCATCATTTAAATTTTCTGCTAACACCCTAGGGCTGTTCTCTGATGGAACTTGTTTTTCCTTCTTTGTATCTTTTCCCCATATTAAATTTATTGATATTATTGTTATAATTAAAAGTACTAAAAAAACCACCAAATTTTCAATAGTCTTTTTATTGTTTCTACTAGTTTTTTTCTCAACTAACTCTTTAATTTTTTCTTTAAACATAATCTCACCCTCAAAAAAATTATTTACTATTCATTAATTAAAACATGCCCTACTCCATACTCTTCTTCTAAATACTTTTTAATTTCCTGTATTTCCTCTTTTGTAAAAGTATCTTCTTTTTTAGTTTTACTGTTTATATTAATATTTATAGGCTCAATGCTACTCGCATTAGCAACTTTTTTAGATATTATTAATTCGATTTTATTAATATTGCCATACTCTTCATTTTTTCTTTCTATATCAATTTTTATATTTGATACTTTGTAACCTTTTTCTTCTATGCTTTTTATTATTTCTTGTTTAATTGTATTTATGTATGTTGCTTCTACATATGTATTTATATCTATTTCTTTTATTTTCTGTTGTTTTATCTCTGGTAGTTCATATGAACTTAGTTTTATTTCTTTACTCGTTATTTTTACTACTATGGGAGAAATTATGACAAATACGAGATATGCACCAATAACTGTTCTAATATATTTTTTTGTGTTACTATTGGGCAATACCATTTCTATAATTGTACTTATAATAACTGCAATAACAATACCCTGAATCCATAAACTTATCCAATTTACCATTGTTCTCTCCTTTTATCTGTACATTAAACTAACATTTGATATTTTAAGTGTTAATGCTATTCCTATTATTAAAAGAACCGCTACAAAGAACATTATTCCAAGCAATATTTTAAATATACCTGCCATTTGGTTTATGATAGTTACAATTTTTTTATCTGCGATTGGTTCGCTTATTGCTCCTACTAAACTGTATAGTAAACTCGTTATAGTTAATCTTATTATTGGTAAAGCACATATTCCAATGACAATTATTATTCCAACAAAACCTATTGCATTTTTTATGAGTGTTGTCGCACCAAGAACTGTATCAACAGAGTCTCCTAATGCCTTACCTACAACTGGAATAAAGGTCGAAGCTACTGATTTTATACCTTTTACTGTTATTCCATCAACACTACTTGTTAATGTGCCTTCTAATGATAATAAACCTACAAATACTGTAATAACAAATCCTAAAAACCAAGTTATACTTGAAGTGAAAAATTTTGAGAGATTTCCAATTTGAATTTTATCTGATAAATTTGAAGCAATATTTAGTATCATTATCATTGTTACAATTGGTAGTATAACTAGATTTATAATGTTCCCTAAAAAGATTACTGCAAAGATTAATATTGGTTGTAAAAGCGTACTTGAAGCAACTTGTCCTGTTGCAACAATTAGTGCAATTAATATAGGAACTAGATTGTTCATAAAATCTACTAAATTTGTTATAGTGTTTTTTATATTAATAATTATAATTCCAAAGCTACCAATTATTAGTGTTATTATCAATATATATTCTACAAAATATGCGACTTGCGAAGTATTTTCATTGCCTAGATTTCCACTTATACTTTTTAGGATACTATGTATTACTATAATTATAAGAACACTTCCAAGTACAGTAATATTTGAAACCAGTTCTTTCCCTAATAAACGTAGCAGTGCTTTATAAAATATTCCATTGTCTACTTTGCCTGTAAGGCTTTTAGTTATTAACTCTTGAACATCAAGCTCTGGAAATACTTCATTTGTGTATTTTCCACTTTCTTCAATAAAGGTTCCTAAGTTTAGAGCCTTCATTTGATCCTCTACAATTGTTTCTGTCGAAAAACTTACATTAGGTACTAGTAGAAATATTAGTAATGTTAATAATAATATTTTTTTCATCTCATCACCATTTTTTATGGCATTATTTTTAGTATAATTTCTAAAAGTGCATAGATTATAGGAACAGACATGCTTATTACAATCACTTTGCCTCCAAAATCAATTTTGCTTGCAATTGCAGATTCGCCACTATCTTTACATATGCTTACAGCAAATTCTGTAAGTATTGCTATTCCTGTTATTTTAAGCAATATTCCTAAATACTCTGCATTTATACCACTTTTTTTACTAAGGTTTGTAAGTAAATTTATTATGGCTGTTATTTTGTCTAAACTTAAGAAAATTATTATTGCTCCCGCTATAATTGATACATACATACTGTATTCTGGCTTGTACTGTTTTAAAACAACTATAATAATTACTGCAATAAAACCAACAGCAATAATTTGAACAACATCCATACTTACTCCTATAAATTAAAAATTACTCTTACATTGTTAAATAATGTGCTTATTTCTTTTATTACAATAGAAAGGACAATTACAACTCCTGCTAATGTTGTCATCATAGCTTGATCCTCTCTTCCTGCTCGTACTAGTACTTGATGCAAAACTGCAACTAAAATACCTATTGCAGCAATTTTAAACAGTAAATCTATTCCCATACTTTCCCTTCTTGTATAATATATTTAGGTTTTTAAATGAGGTTTCACCTATAAACCTATTTATTGCTAAATTGTAGTTGAATTTATGTTAATACTGTGAACTTTTATTACTACTTATAATTCTTTTAAATTTCAAATTAAAATTATTACAATTCCTAATCCAATTATCATTCCAAGTTTTCTATACATACTTTCATTTTTTTGCCTTTCTCTTTCAGCCTTTTCTATTTGCTCATCTAAAAAATTTGATGTTAATTCTATTTGACTTATTTGTCCTTCTAAATCTGTTCTACCTAATAGTTTACTTAGATTTTTAAGAATATTTCTATCTTCTAAATTAATATTTAATATGTTGGTATCAACTGCTTTATTCCAAGCATCGCCTGCCGAAAAAAATTTCATATTATAACTTGCAATTTTGAAAATGCTACCTATACTTGGATTTATGCTTCCAGAAATTTGTCTGAATATTTCTGGTAGTGGTTCATATGTAAATCTTATCTTTGTTTTAAATATGTTAAGAGCATTTTTAAATTCTTTTAATTCTTCTACTCTATACTTGTATTTTTGAGACTTCAATAGTCCTATTGTTGAACATATTAAAAATATGGAACTATAAATTAATATCTTTATTCCTAGCATATTTTCCCTCCGTCAAAAATTTTAAGCCACTTCAATGCTTCTGTCTGATTTTATAAAAATAACCTTTTCTATTAGCTGTTCATTTAAAAGTTCTTTTAATACCGGATTTTTCATTAACTCTTTTTTGCTATCTCCATGTGCTGTAAATATTCCCTTTACTCCGAGAACATACTGCTTCTTTTATTGCTTCCACATCTTCTTTTTTGCCGATTTCATCTGCTACAACTATTTGTGGTGACATTGACCTTATTAACATTTTTATGCCAATTGATTTAGGAATATTCTCTAATATGTCTGTTCTTATACCTATATCCTTTTGAGGAATTCCTTTGTATAATGCTGCAATTTCTCCTCTTTCATCTACTAATCCTACATTTATTCCAGTAAAATTAATTTCCTTTATACCTGTACTTATGCTTCTTACTATGTCTCTCAACAACGTGGTTTTACCGGGCTCCAGGTGGTGATATTATTAATGTATTATATATTGTGTTCTCTTTAATTTTTAGTATGTATGGTAATGCTTTATTTCCACAACCAATAATCTCTCTTGCTATTCTAAAGTTTATGCTTGATATGTAATTTATATTTATGACTTTTTCATTTTCTATAACACAGTTTCCTGTAATACCAACTCTGTGTCCGCCTTTTACAGTTATGTATCCATTTTTTATTTCATTTTGATATGAGTAAATTGAGTTGTCACACATAATTTGCAAAGTTTCTAATATATCTTTATATGTTATTTTTTTGCTTAGAATTTCTTGCTTGTCTGAAAACTTAAGTGTTATATTTCCATTACTTCTTATTCGTATTTCTTCTAGTGTATTTATTTCTTCCATTGGCTTGTCTACTAATTCTTCCTTTAATATTTGGGATATTTTTTTTGAAAAAAAATCAAAAATTTCTAGCATATAGACTCCTTTACTTAGAATTATATGCTAGAAATATATTTTTTAGAACTAAAATGTTATTTAACTATGTAATAATTATTTGTTTATTTTAATTTTTCTATTTCTTGTTTGCTTAAGCCTGTTATTTTAGCTATTTCTTCAATGTTTATGTCCTTGATTTTTAATAATCTTAGCATTGATTAGTCTTTTATATCTCTATTTTTATATTTTCACCATCTTTAATCTGATATTTTTTTCTAAAACATATATTTGATACTAATTCTAATGTTTTTAGATTATAATCTCCTTTTCCTATTTGATTTTTTTCTGCTCGTACAATATATGCTTCATCTTTTAATATTTTGCATTTTTTAACAAATACCTTTTGTGTTCCTCCATATTCCTCTGCTTCTATAATTAAATCTGGAGTTACAATATAGTCTTGTTTTAGTTCTACATTTAAAGTACCATAAAATACCTGCATGTTAGTCTTTTGTTTAAATACTTCCTCAATCTTTCTTACCCAATCTTTTGCAGTTCCCATACCTGTTGTAATTTTACCTTCTAAAATCATATTTTACCTCCAAATTGTATTTCGAATTGCTTAAGTACCCCTATGCCTTTTTTGTTTTATGATATTTTATCACAATGGTAGTATTTGTCAACTGATAGTTTTATGAAATTGTAAAAAAATATACTTTTTGTCGTTTTTTGTTGCATTTCTCTAATATTTGGTTTAAAATGTATATAGTATAAATTTTGGAGGTTTTAAAAATGGAACTTAACCCTATTATTATTGGAATTGCAGGCGGAACTGGTTCTGGAAAAAGTACTTTAGCTGAAAATATAAGAAAAGAATTTGCAAATAATATTACAATGCTTTCTCACGACTATTATTATAAAAGCAATTCTAACCTTTCATTTGACGAAAGGAAAAAATTGAATTTTGACCATCCTGATGCTTTTGATACAGATTTACTTATTGAACATTTGACTAAGCTTAAAAATGGTGAAATTATTTATAGACCTAATTATTCATTTGTTGACCATATAAGAGAAGAACAAACCTTTAAAGTAATCCCTAAAAAAGTTATTTTATTGGATGGTATTTTAATATTTGAAAATAAAGAGCTAAGAGATATGATGGATATTAAGATATTTGTTGATACTGATGCAGATATTCGTTTTATTAGAAGATTAGTTCGTGATGTTAGAGACAGAGGTCGTACTATTGATTCTGTTATTGAACAATACAAAACTACTGTAAAGCCTATGCATGAACAGTTTGTTGAGCCAAGTAAAAAGTATGCAGATATTATTGTTCCTGAAGGTGGATACAATCACGTTGCACTTAATATGATTATTGAAAAAATAAGAAGCATTATTTAATTAATGCTTCTTTTTTCATTTATCTATTTCCTAAAATATTCATTATATTTAATTTTGAAAGTGTAATGGTTCGAGTGTATGGAGCTAGAAATTCTAAGTGAATTTTATGGAAAAAGTTCGCTGTGAGAAAGGGTGCCATAAAAGGCACAAAGAATTTCTGTGAACAGGAGCGAGACAAATGAAACTGAAAAATTAAATATAATGAGTTTTTAATTAATTTCATTTAACTGTTCCAAATTGTGTTATTGGCCAGTAGCGTAATATTACTTTTCCTTCTACTTTTTCTAGTGGTATGCAGCCAAATGTTCTGCTATCTAAGCTTTCATCTCTATTATCTCCTAGTACATATATACATCCTTCTGGTACTATTACATCATTGTAATATACTGTTTTTGTAGTCACTCCCTTTTGTAAATAATCCTCTATTAATTCCTCTCCGTTTATATATACTTTTCCGTTAACTATTTGAACTCTATCTCCTTCTACTCCTATTACTCTTTTTATATAGCTTGTTTTTGTTAGCTCTAGTACATAGTATACTAAATATTGAGTTGCATTTTGGGGTTCATAATTGTATATGGCTACTTTATTTGATAAGTCCACTTCTGTGGCTTTTTTTACTTCGCTTGGTGCCTCAAAGGTTATTATATCTCCAGTTTTATATTGATTTTTTGTAATTCTTTTTACTCTACTTAATACTACTCTTTGATTTTCCTTCAGGGTTGGATACATTGATGCTTGTTTCACCACCGTTGATGTTATTATGTAATACCTTGTAGCTAATGCAATAATTAATGCTAAAAATATGCAAAAGCACCATTCTAGTATTTCTTTAAAAACTTTACTTTCCTTTTCTTCTACTTGTTCTTCCATTTGTTTACCTCGCATTTATTATAACATTATTCTAAGTTTTTTTACAAGGGTTTTGTATATTTTTATATATTTAAGGCAGTGATTTTTTAACTTAATCACTGCCCTAATTTTTTTTATTTTTGTCTATAATTTACTGTTACTGTTTTACCTATTAATTTTGTTAAATCAACATAATACTTTTCTCCATCAAATCTGACTAATTTATCATTTTCTGCGTCTGTATATGAAGTATATGTTTTTCCTCCTGCGATTTTTAACTCGAAATTTTTTGTTATATCTATTTTATCAAGATATACCTTACCTGTTTTCCTATCGTTTTCATCTATATCATGAGTCTTTTTGTTTGATACTGTTTCTGTTATACTTACTATCATTGCTCTTTTTAAATCATCTGCAGTCATACCATTATTTGCAAATGCTTTGTCTGCATAGCTATAATTGCTATATGGATTCTTAACAACTGTTACACTTTCATTAACAGGTTTATAATCTTCAGTAACTCTAACAGAACAGCTAACCATAATATCTTGTTTAAAATTATTTAAATATTTATATAATTTTTTTGATATTTCTTTGTCCTCAATTGCATTCTTAGGGTCTTTTTCTTTACAATCTTTGCAACTTCCAACGTTTATATTATTTGGGTTTAGTACTGTTTTTCCATAATGTGTTGTTAAATCCATTGCAATAGTAAATACCTTTGCTGAAGTTCCATAGGCTTTTGCTACTTGTTGTTTAAAATAATTTGCTGTTAATATTGTATAGTATCCATACACTGCTGAAGTATTGGCTAATTGTGAGGTACCTAATACCGGTTTAGATAGTGGTGATGTATAATTTGTTGAAAATACTGTTGGCTCACCATCTGATACAATTATTATAACAGGAACTCTTTGTACATCTTTTCCATCTACTTTAACAGTTTTGCCTGCGCTATTAATTAATTGTTCTGCACCTTTTTGTATTCCTGCTTGAGTGAATGTTCCATTTTCAAAGTATCTTGTTTTTTTAGCATAAACTTGAATATTTGTTTCTACCTTATTTTCTGATTTATTCAAATAATTTTTACCATTATTTGCAGTATATCTTCCAAGTGGTAGTAGTACTGAAGAATGTTCTGCATTTTTGTATTGAACATTAAGAATTCCATATTCACTATATCCCACAACTGAAATTCTATTATTTTTATTAAATCTTAAAATTTCATCTATAGCATTATTTACTGCTGTAACCATATTTGTTCCTCTTAAAGAACCTCCGGCTGTCATACTTCCAGATGTGTCAAGTACAAAGACTACATCTACAGGGATTGGAGATTCTGTTGTGCTTTGTGTATCCCAATTCATTGTTATTGTACCTTTAGGTGCTTCTGTATATGTGTTTGTTACATTATAGCCTGTTACATTTGATGTATAGCCTGAAACTTCTTCTTCGCTTATTGTGTATGTTATTTTTTGTCCGTTTTTATATACTGGTAAGCCTTCATCAAATTCATATGTCCAACTACCATTTTGTGGTGTTATTGTTTTACTATCTACTTTTTCTCCATTTGCTAATAAGTTGATTGTTATACTTTCTGGTCTACTATTATACTTATTATCATAATCAACCCAAGTTTTTGTTCCTGAAACACTTGTTGTTACTCGCTTGTAAGTATTTGTAATAATTTGCTTTCCATTTTCATCAGTAGTATATTTTACTGTGTATTTTGTTCCGCTTTTTCCATTTATTTGTTTTCCATCTTCTAATGGATTTCCGTTGCTGTCAAGTTCTCTTACTGTATACTTTATTTCTGTGCCTTTTTCATATTGTGGTAATTCTGTCCAAGTATGTGTCAATTTGCTATTTGTCAACTTAACCTTTTCCACACTTGTGGTTGTTGTTCCAACTGTTTTGTATAACTGTACGTTTATGCTGTCTGGTCTTACTCCATCTTGGTTGTTTTTGTCTTCCCACACTTTTTCAACTGATACTGAAGTTGTTTTTGGTGTGTATCTATTTGTAATTTTAATATATTTTCCGTTTTCATTTATAATAGGGTCATCATATGCTACCTTATATTCTGTTCCTTTTATTGTTGCATCTGCTTGTTCATTTACTTCTTTTACTATGTATTTAATTTCAATTCCTTTTGCATATTTTGGTAAGTCTTTGAATTCTGCTTTCCAAAATGTTGAGGCATTCAACTCTAATGGTTCTTTATTGGCTACAGCAATGTTATTATCAAGTATCTTCATATATAGTTTGACTTTTATACTAGCTGGTCTTACTCCATCTTGGTTGTTTTTGTCTTCCCACACTTTTTCAACTGATATTGATGTTGTTTCTGGTGTATAGCTATTTGTAACCACATATCCATTCTCTGTTTTTTCTATGTTTGTTATATAATTTTCTACTTTATCTTCTGTTATTGTATATTGTATTTCTCTTCCTTTTGCATATTTGTTTAAATCTGTAAATGACCAATTCCACTCATTTTCAGCTGTTACTGTTTTGCTATCTACTTTTTCTCCGTCTGCTAATAAATTAACTATTATGCTACTTGGTCTCTTTCCATCTTGGTTGTCTGCGTCATCCCATGTTTTGCTTCCTGATATTGTTGTTTTTTCTGGTGTATGTGTATTTGTTATGTTGTATCCATCTACTACTGTTGTATAATCTGCAACTGTATCTTCACTTATTGTGTATACAATTTCTGTTCCAGAATTATATTTATCTAATCCTGTGAATGACCATGACCAGTTGTCACTTGCTGTTACTGTTTTGCTATCTACTTTTTCTCCGTCTGCTAATAAATTAACTATTATGCTACTTGGTCTCTTTCCATCTTGGTTGTCTGCGTCATCCCATATTTTGCTTCCTTCTACACTTACCTTTTCTGGTGTGTGGTGGTTGTAGATTTCTACTTCATTGTCTGTTATTTCATATTCTGTATCATATTCTGGAACTGTTCCTTCAACAACTTTGTATGTAATTTCTTGTTTGTCTTCATCATATTTTGGTAAATTGCTAAATACATGTTTCCAGTCACTTCTTGCATCTATTGTAACTGTTTCAACTGGTTCATTTTCATTGTTTCTGTATAATTCAACTGTTATTTTTTCTGGTCTTTTTCCATCTTGGTTGTCGTTATCTTGCCAATTTTTGTTTACATTTATTGTAACATCTGGGTTTACTGGCATATCGTCTTCATCTTCTACTGTTGTTTTTCCATCTGTTGCTGTTGCTATGTTTATAATGTCTTTTGATATTGTTTCATTTTGTTCTGTTTCTAAAACTGCATTAATGTCTTCTTGTTTTACTACATATCCTACTTTTAATGTTGCTTGTTTTCCAGCATCTAGTGTTTCTATTTTTACAAGTTCTTTGTTTGCTGGTACTATTTTGCCGTCAAAAATTACATCTAATGAGTCTGTTACAACTACATTAGTTGCTTTATAGTTTCCGCTATTTGATACTTTGATTGTGTAAATTATTGTATCTCCCGCCCTTACCATAGGTTTATTGTTTTCTGTTACTGGTATTTGTTCTTCTTGATTCGCTCTTACTACTGCTGTTGCTGTTTTTTCAATTCCTAGTACAGGTTTGAAAATTCCCATATCTGCTGTGATTGCTGGAATTGCAAGTGTAGTCCATGATAGTTTAAGATCTTCAAATACTTTTCTTTCTTCTATTCTTACAGTCTCTTCTATTCCTGCTACAGCTTCTTCTGTTCTAGATCTTGTTGTTGTACCAGTTGTTCCTGGTCTAGTTGTTTCACCTGGTGTTGCACCTTCTGTTGTTGAAGGTTCTGTTGGTTTTTGTGTATTGTCTCCAGTTGTATTGTTTTCACTTGGTATTGTTGTGTTTTCACCTGTTTGATTATTATCTTCTCCTCTACCTGTTGCTGGTAAGTTTTGTACTTGTTCTTGTTCAGCAGCTGCTGCTTCGCCTCTATCTTTTAAGAATACTGCTACACCTGTTGCGGAAGCGCCAATTAAAACTAAAGATACAAGTCCAATTACTACATTTTTTGTGTTTAAAAACTTCTTTTTCATTTTAACCTCCATTAAGATTTTTAAATAATTTCTCTTGCTTTTACTACAAGTCTGTTTTTATCTCTGTTTGTACAAGTTATTAATGTTACTTCTCTTGTATTTTCTTCTACTGGGAAAATACAGTTTATATCATTTGGGTCTATAATGTATTTATCAAAAACCTGATATTCTACAGCAACCATTTGGCTATCTGTTAATTCTATAATATCGCCATTTTCTAGCTTATCTATTTTTCCAAACATTTTATTATTTAGATTATTATGTCCTGCCAGTACTACATTTCCTTTTTGATTTATTTTTTCTCCCCAAAACTTTGTAATTGATAGTTTTAGGCTTTCTTTATTAGTTTTTTCTAGTATTGGATATTCAATGTTTATTTTTGGTATATTTATTATACCTACTACTTTATATCCTTCTATTTCTTCATCAATTTCTTTTATTACATCTATTTGGTTAGGATTACTTTGTTTTTCTTTTTTTATTTCTTGCAATACTGATTGAATATTGTTTTCTATTTTATTACCTTCAATATATTTTTTTATTATAAATATTGCTAGGACGAGTGCTGTGATAACTAGCATTACAAGAATTGTTTTGTAAACTGTTATCTTTTTCATTACTTACTCATCTCTTTTTTCTTTAAAACTGCTATTCTAATAGATACTGCAACTATTGCAACTACTACTATTGCAAAAATTATTAGAATTGTATTATTATCATAAGTGTGAGGTAATTTAGTTTTTACTTCTTCTTTAACAACTTCTTCATCATACTTTCTTAATGATGTTAAGAAATGTACATCTACATCATTATCAGCTACCAACCATAATATGTATTGTTCTCCATTTTGTGCATCTGCTGGTTGCTTAATTGTATTGTTTTCTATTGTTTTCCATTCTTCGTCTCTTAATATGCTCAATAGATTTTCTGCTAGCTCTAAAAATTCTTTGCTGGCTTTTATTTCTGTATATTTGTCTGTAAATTGATTTTTTTCAAGTAATTCTGCTAAAGCAAAGAAATTATCATTATCTGTAGTTGATTTTCTTGCAATTAATTGATATTTTCCATTGTTTAATTCATTAACTAATTTTGCTACACCTACTGTTTCTGTGATTTTGGTTCCATTCTCATCTGTTTTATTTACAATTTGTTCCTGTTCTAGTTTTATTGGAATTATTTTTGATATTGTTCTGATATTTTCTAATTCTGTTTTTGTAATATTGTCTTTAATATCAATTTCTAATCCTGATATTTTTAGTTCTCCATCTACCTTTACCCACATGTAAGTTTTATTTGCAAATAAAGCTATTGTTGCATCATCATTTACATATGCGATGTTGTTTGTTCCTTGAGCTGAATCCACTGCAGAGTTTACAAATGCTAAAGTTGCTACATCAGCTTCTTTATTGTTTGAGAATGTAAATTGAAATTCTTGGTTTAAGTACGCTTTTAAATAAATTATGTACTCACTCTCTGACTGTTTTACTATAACAGCGTCTTCATTAGTTCCGTAAGCAATAATAGGCATTCCTACTGTTATTATTCCTATAATCACTACCATTAAAAGAATTTTAAGTTTTGAAAATTTCATTGTTATCCCCCTGTTTTTTTATTTTTAGTTGTTTAATTATATTACAACCCGACATTTAATATTATATCTTAAAAAAATTAATTTGTAAATAGTTTTATGTGAATTGTTTTTTTGTTTTTTATGATTATTTTGTGATAAATTTCTATTGTTTATTTTAGGAAAATGTTCCAAGTTCATCATCTATTTTAATAATTTTGTTTGCCTTAATTAACATAAAATGTGTATGTTCGAAAAATTCTACTAATACACATT
>USJO01000030.1 GCA_900555075.1 uncultured Clostridium sp. | reverse complement strand
TATAGAATTCTTTTTCTTCTATTGAATTAGTGGCGCCTAATATCATAACATTATGAGTCCAACTAATTTGTCTCACCAGTGGAGCGACAATTTCATTATCTTTATATGTTGCATAAAATTGTTTCATTCTATATATTCCTGCTCTATTAAATCCTCTCATTGTAGGATATTCTCTTTTCATAAATTCTACTAATTTATCAACAATTTTATCTCCCCAATTAGAATCATTTACTTTTTCACTTATATATTTTCCAAAATCCCAATATAAAGATATTAGTTCCTCATTAACCTTCTTATAAGCATTATTTCTTCTTGTTTCAATCATATTTATAACTTCACTAAAATTAAATTCTAAACTGTTATCCAAACTCATTTCTCCTCTCTATTTAATAACTCTTGTTTTGTATAATAAGAATTAAAATATGTAATATCTTTGTTTTGAGTAATATTTATTTCTATTAGTTTATATATATTTAATAATATAATGTCTTCTAAAAAATTATAATATCTAAATAATTTATCATGAGATAATTTCCAACCATTTTTCACATAATGCACATAATAAGTTCTTCCATCTTTAACATTTTTAGAAATTTCATCAATTTCACTTTCAGAAAACTTGAATACTTCATTTGCATTTATTATCAGTGATTTCACTCTATCTCTAAATTCTGGCTCATCCTTTTTATTTTTTCCTTGCCTAGCTAGTTTTATATTTGTTAGTTTTAAGGCTTCAGTATTATCAAATTCTCTAGAATAATATTCTATCATTGTAATTGCATCTAAAAATCTATTTAAATTTGGAAGATTATTACTATAAGCATTATATAATAATTCTAATAGAGGGTATATCCTCTCATATATTGAATTGAATTTTTCGAGAACATGATTAAAATCTTCTATATCCTCATATTAGCATAGATATTATGTTTGAAATAGCATAGTTTATGGATGCTATTTCTGTAAATAAATATAAAAGTAATATATTTATAATTGTAACAAATCCACCAGTACATAAGTATCTAAAGAAAATGATTTTTTTGTTTTCTGTGTAATTGATAAAAATTGTTTTTATTAGTTTGACTAGTTTTTTCATTAATTTCTCCTTTTATAATATCTAGCTTCCTCGGAAAATACACATCCACAGTATTTTTGCATATATAGTCCAAGTTCTCTTGCTTTTGCTTGTCCTTGTCTGAAGCCTGTCCTAAAGTCTATATATAAAAAGTTTATATCGTATTTTTGTGCTAATTCTTCGCAGATTTTTTTTAATTGTTCATGTTTTTGATATGGGCTCACAAATAAGGTGGTTGTGAAAGTATCATAACCGTTTTGTTTTGCATATTGCACTGTTTTTTCTAGTCTTACCTTATAACAATAGTTTGTGCATCTGTTTTCTAAATCATTTATTGTATTTTTGCAAAAATCTTTTAGGCCATATTCATCTTCAAATATAGCTTTAACTTCTATGCTTTTTGTATATTCTTTCAGACAGTTCTTTCTTGCTTCATATTCTTTATATGGGTGTATGTTTGGATTATACCAATACACTACTGGCTCTATGTTATGTTCTCTTAAATAAGAGATACAATATATGCTACAAGGTGCACAACAAGTATGCATTAATAACTTCATATTTTATTCCTCTTTTATGTTTATTTTTTTGTTAATTATATATTCTGGCCTTTTTTTGGTATCATCATATATTCTTGCAATGTATTCAGACATCATCCAAATTGAAGTTAGTTGTATTCCTGCAAAGAAGGTTATTGCAACCATAAGAGATGTCCAACCTGCTGTTAAGTTTCCCCAACTAAATATATATGACAAGATTGCATATATCAAAATTAGGAAAGATATAATTATTGATATTATTCCTAATCCACCTATAATTTTTAGTGGTTTTGTAGAAAAACTAATTATTCCATCTCCTGCAAGTTTAAGCATTTTTTTTAATGGATACTTTGTTTTTCCTGCAAAACGTTCTTGTCTTTCATATTCGAAAGCTTTTTGTTTAAATCCAACCCAACTAAATAGTCCACGTAGAAATTTATTGTGTTCTGGCATACTATTTATTACGTCTACAACCTTTCTATCTACTAATCTAAAATCTCCAGTATCTTTTGGTATTTCTACATCAGATAAACCATTTAGTACTTTATAAAACATTTTTGCTGTAAATAGTTTAAAATGTGATTCTCCTTTTCTTATTTTTCTTTTTCCATATATAACTTCATTCCCATCTTCCCAAAGTTTTATCATCTCTGGCAACAACTCTGGTGGATCTTGCATATCACTATCTATAATAAGTATACAATCTCCTGTTACGTATCTTAAACCTGCTGTTACTGCCACTTGATGTCCAAAATTTCTTGCAAAAGAAATTACTTTTACTTTATTGTCCTCTTTGGCTGTGTTTTCTAGTATTTCAAGAGTTTTATCTTTGCTTCCATCGTTTACAAAAATCATTTCATAATCATAATCTTGTAATTCTTCTAATACCTTTTTAGTCCTTTGGTAACATTCCCTTGCTACTTCTTCTTCATAATACATTGGTATAACAACTGACACTTTTTTCATAATTTCCTCCCTTATTCATTAATCTTCATTCCTAGATGTTCATATGCTTTTGGTAAAGTCACTCTTCCTCTTGATGTTCTTCCTATAAAGCCTTTTTGCATTAAATATGGTTCGTATACATCTTCTATTGTTTCAACCTCTTCTCCTATTGTTGAAGCAAGTGTTTCTATTCCTACCGGTCCACCTGCATAACTTAATATTATGGTTTCTAATATTTTTCTATCTATATTGTCTAACCCCATATCATCTATTTCAAGTTTTTGAAGAGCAATATCAGCTATTTTTCTTGTTATGTTTCCATCTCCTAATACTACTGCATAATCTCTTACTCTTTTTAATAATCTATTTGCAATTCTAGGAGTTCCTCTAGAACGTTTTGCTATTTCATTTGCTCCGTTTTCATCTATTTTTATTTCTAATATTTCTGCTGACCTTTTTACTATTGTAGTTAGTTCGTCATCTGTATATAGTTCTAGTCTATTTACTATACCAAATCTATCTCTAAGTGGTGTTGTAAGTGAACCTGCTCTAGTCGTTGCGCCAACTAATGTAAATCTTGGTAAATCCAATCTTATTGATCTTGCGCTTGGTCCTTTTCCTATTATAATGTCTAAATTGTAATCTTCTAAAGCTGGATATAAAATTTCTTCAACACTTCTATTCAATCTATGGATTTCGTCAATGAATAAAACATCATTTGGAGCCAAGTTAGTAAGAATTGCTGCCAAATCTCCTGGTTTTTCTATTGCTGGTCCTGAAGTTATTCTTATATTGGAATTCATCTCTGTGGCTATAATATTGGCAAGCGTTGTTTTTCCTAATCCAGGTGGACCATAAAGTAATATATGATCTAATGGTTCCCCTCTTTTTTTAGCTGCTTCTATATATATTTTCATATTTTCTTTTACTTTTACTTGTCCAATATATTCCCTTAAATTTTTTGGCCTTAAAGAATACTCTGATATTTCTTCTTCACGGTTTTCCAAATTTGGGACTAATAAATTTTCGTCCTCCATCTGTTCTCCCTTTCTATTTTATAACACTAATTTTAATTTCTGATATGTTCTCATATTCATATTTAATGTCAAAACTTACCGTTTCACTTACATTAAATATTTCTTCCGTTTTATATTCTGCGCCTACAAATTTTCCTTGCTCATCATAGAAGTCAAATTTAACTTTTAGATTTTTAATCAATTCATCTGTATTATTTGTTATTTTGCCTTTTATATATCCTTTATTTTTTGCTACTTTACTTTCTGTAACTTCAATTTTTGGACTTTCAACTAGTACATTGTAATTTTTCATATCTCTATAATATTGCTTCATTAGTAAAAACACATATAATTGAACTACTAAGTATAATGCTATTAATAATATTACATATCTAAAAATCTTTTTCATATTACTCTCTCCCATTCTTTTATAATCTGTTCCAATTATACTATAAGTCTTGAAGAATGTAAATAATTTTATTTTTTTTTATGTTATAGTTGAGATTTTTTAGCTTTTAATTTGCAATATTTTGTTGATTTATTAAAATATATTAAAGCAAGTCGAAAGAATATCAATATTGATTATATTTTTGCATATTTTTTCTATAATAGGAAAAACTTATTTTATGAGTAATTTTTCAAATTTAATAAAAAAGTGGTTTGTATATGCTCCTCCAATTTCATATGATTTCGTTTTAGAAGAGAATAATACTAATAGCAATGTTAACCCTTCGCCAGATTCATTCTTGCCTGACCATAATATATATTCTAATCTTAACAAGAACTACACTTATCTCCAAGTTCAATATAACACTTTAATTAATAGTGATATTATTATGCGTCCATTTAAAATTGATATTGCTGGTAAGACATATAGTGCTTTGTTTTTAGGTATTGATGGCATGATTTCCTCTTCTTTGGTTAACAACTTTCTTTTACGTCCATTAATGAAAACAAAAAGTTCTTCAAGGTCTAGCCAAACAAAAACTGGTGTTAAATATACAAAATATAAAAAGGTTAATGTGGAAAATTATATTTTTGATAAACTTATTCCTCAAAATACTGTTAAGAAAATAACTAAATTTTCTGAAGTTGCTACTACTGTGAATTCTGGTGACTGTGTTCTTTTTGTTGATACTCTATCCGTTGCCTTTTCTATTGATGTTAAGGGATTTGAAGCAAGGAGTATAGAGTCTCCCAAAAATGAAATTGTAGTTAGGGGTGCTCAGGAGGCTTTTGTTGAGAAACTTAGAACAAACACCTCTATACTTAGAAGAATAATTAATACACCTGATTTAATTATTGAGAATAGTACAGTTGGTAATGCTAGTAAAACTAAAGTGGCAATTTGCTATATGAAAAATATTGCAAATTCTTCTTTAGTTTCTGAGGTAAGATATCGCCTTTCAAATCTAGATGTTGATTATGTTATTTCCTCTGGAAATGTTGAACAGCTCATACAGGATGATAGTAGTTCTGCGTTTCCTCAGATGATTTCAACCGAAAGACCTGATAAAGCTGCAAATCATTTACTCGAAGGCAGAGTTGTAATATTGGTTAATGGTTCACCTTATTCTCTTATTGTACCTGCCATTTTAATAGATTTTTTATCATCTCCTGAAGATTTAAATTTAAAACATCAATATGCAAATCTGTTAAAAATAATACGTCTTTTTGCAGCTGTTATAACCCTACTTTTACCAGGACTATATATAGCAATTCTTAATTTCCATACAGAACTCGTTCCCACAGAACTTCTATTTACAATTGCTGGTTCGAGAAATAGTGTGCCATTTCCAGTTGTTATTGAAGTTTTGCTAATGGAAATTTCTTTTGAGTTAATACGAGAAGCTGGTCTTAGAATCCCTAGCCCTATAGGTCCTACAATAGGAATAATTGGTGCATTAATATTAGGAGAGGCCGCAGTAACCGCCAATTTAGTAAGTCCTGTTTCAATTATAATTGTAGCAATAACTGGCATAGGCTCTTTTGCTATACCTGATTTTTCATTAAATTTTACATTTAGGATTTATAAGTTTTTATATATTTTCCTTGGGTATGTAACAGGTTTCTTAGGTATCGCGGTTGGCTTGTTTTCGCAGCTTTCTATGCTTTGTAGTCTTAACTCTTTTGGAGTTTCATATTTAGAGCCATATATACCTATTACTAATTTTAATACCTCTATTTCTTACTTTATTCACTCAATATGGAAAAGGGAACACCGTAGTGACTTCTTAAATACTAAAAGGCCTATTGAGCAACCTGTTATAAGTAGAAAATGGAAATTTTGGCAAAATCCAAATTAAAAAAGAAAGGAGCATTAATGAATGCAATGCAAAAACTTGGTAAAATTGAAGCAATTGGATTAAGTTTAGCAGTAATTATTAATAATATAATTTTTAATATGACATCAATTATATTTAATTATTGTGGTTCTGGTTCTTGGATTAATATTATATATGTAAGTATACTGTCTTTAATTTTTACATTTATTATTATATTACTACTTAAACCATTCCCAAGCTTAGACTTATTAGATATTTCAAGTTTTTTAGGTGGGAAAACTTTAAAATGCTTGATTTCAGTTTTATATGTAATTCTTTTTATGTCTTTCTCTGCTATTTGTGTAAGATACTATGCTAATAATTCACATATTATATATTTTTCTGGATATAACCTTTTGTTTTTAATTTTGCTTGCTTTTGTACCTATTGTTATTTCTAGTAAAATTGGTTTGAAAGCTATATATGGAACAAACTTAATAGTTATTCCCATTACTATTTTATCAATTGTATTATTATTCACTATTTCTGTTAGAGACTTTAGTTGGCAAAAGCTCTTTCCGATATTTGGCTATGGTGCTAAAGACTTATTTATAAATCAATCTATGAATATATTTGCCTTTAATATTATTGGATACCTATACTTTTTACCTCCATTTTTGAAGGACAAGAATGATTTTAAAAAGGTATATATTTTTTCTATAATTATTTGTAGCTTATATTTCCTTTTAACTATTTTAGCTTTAACTATGACTTTTTCGTATTCTTTTAAGGCTGATGAATATTTCTCCTTGTATTTAATATCAAGGCTGGTCTCATTAGGGCGATTCTTTCAGAGATTAGATGCTATTTTCATCTTTACTTGGCTTTTAGCTTTTTTATCATTTATATGTTTTAATGTGTATTTAATGAGTTATATTATAAAAAAAGGTTTTGAGTTAAGTGATTCTAAAGAGCTTGTTTACAGCGTGTCTGCTATTTTGATAGGAGTCAGTTTAGCTTTTAAAAACAATGCAGCAGTAAACTCTTTTACAAAAATTTTTTTTAGAAATTATACGGTAATTTTAGTGTTTGGTATTAGTCTTGTGATTGTTATATTAGCTTGTTTTAAGAAAAGAAGGATTAAAAAATGAAAATTAAAGTTTATTTGTTAATGTTAATTTGCTTTTTATCTATATTTATGCTTACTGGTTGTTATAATATTAGAGGTGTAGAATCAAAAGCATATGCTATTGCTCTTGGTATTGATTCATCAGATACACATAGTTTAAAACTTACTATCCAATTTGCAGTATTAGATTCTTCAAAGTCAAATACATCATCTAGTGGTTCTTCTAGCAATAATTCTACCATTTTATCAGTCGATTGCTCTACTATAGATTCTGGGATTACTTTAATAAATAGCTACATTAGTAAACAAGTTAATCTTTCTCATTGTAAGGCTGTAATTATTTCTGAAGAATTTGCTTCATATGGTATCTCAAATGTTATATATACATTAATGAATAGTATTGAATTAAGACCAGATTGTAACATTATAATTAGTAAATGTGATGCTTATGACTTTTTAGAAAATTCTAGTCCGGTTTTTGAAGCTAATCCCGCAGAGTATTTTGAATCTAACTTTAATTCTAGCGAATATACTGGATATGTAGCTAATATAACCCTATCTGATTTTTATTATAACATAATAAATACATCCTCAGATGCCACAGCTATTTTAGTAGGTATTAATACAAAAGAAACTCAGTATAAAATCAATACAGGTGCTTCTACTCTAGATGATAATTATACTGCTGGTAAAACTCCTATTTCCTCTAATAATAATGTTGAAAGTATGGGAATTGCTGTTTTTCGTAATGATAAATTAGTAGGTGAGCTTAATAATTTAGAAACCCTATGTCATTTAATACTTACTAATAATTTGAATAATGCTACAGTAAATGTTACTAATCCTTTTGATGCTAACAATAACGTTTCATTTTATATAAATTTAAATAAGAAAACTAAAAAGAAGGTAACATTTTTAAACAATTATCCTTATATAGAATGTGAAGTTTGGATAACTGGTAATGTGCCAACTGTTTATAATAGCCTAAACTTGTCTGATGAATATTGTTTAAACATATTGAATGATACTTTAAATGCTTATTTTGAAGCTCATATCACTGATTATTTATATAAAACATCCAAAGCCTTTAATGCTGACATAGCAGGTTTTCGGTGAATACGTTTTGCCTAAATATACTACCTGGCAAGATTGGTTAGATTCAGATTGGCTTGATAATTACCAAAACGCCTCTTTTAAGGTATCTGTTCATTCTAATATTCAAGGTGGATATTTGTATAATAAAATTTAGGAAGGAGTTTTATATTTATGATTATAATTTTTGCTTTTATTTCTTTGTATATTTTTATTAGAAGTATCAGTTATGGAATTTATGAGATAAAAACAAATAACAATACCTCTGCAGGTATTGTTACCTTCATATTTGCTTTAATTGCACTTATATTTCCCAATGCTGTTATTATGATTAACGGCATATACTAATATACTATTCCTAGAGCAATTGCTAGTACTATAAATAGCACACCAAGTATAATTGTAATTTTTTTAAGTTGTCCTTCCTTTGTTCTTCCTTTGTTTTTCTCATAGAAAGAACTGCTAGCTCCTGTTATGGTTCCTGATGCTCCTTCATCATCTTTTGATTGTATTAACGTTAATATTGTTAATACGATTGCAACAATTGAGTATATTATTATTAATAAAGTTTTCATATTCTTCACCCTTTGCTTTTAATTTGACCTTACCATTGTAGCACAAAGTTTTATAAAAATCAAGGAAAATGCTTACTTTTTCTCAACTAATATGTCTCCAAAGTTTTTTTCCTGATTTGTTATTATCTTATTTCTCCTACTTAATTCTAAAACTCCAGAAAAGGCTGTTACTGTTTCTAGTCTTGTATATTTTTTGCTTGTACATAATTTACTAAATATGAATTTTTGTTTTTTTACTAATTCCCTAAATATATCTTTTACTTTGCTTGCTACTGTTACCGTTTCAAGTATTGCAATCTTTTCAATGTTAACTGCATTTTTGTTAACTTTATCTTCATTTCTTTCTATAAGAGATTTATAGCTTTCTATTATGTTCTCCTTCTCATACTTTTTTTCTAGTTTTCTATTTGGTAGTTCTATTTTTTCAGGTGATTTAAATATTCTTTTTGAATATATATTATAATTTTCTCTTAATGTTTTTACTATTTCTTTATATTTCTTATACTCTATAATTCTTCTTATAAGCTCTTCCTCTGTTATCTCCTCTTCATTTTCCGCTTCTTTTGGTAGAAGGTGCTTTGATTTTAAATATACTAAGGTTGATAGCATAACAATAAACTCACTTGCAATTTCTAAGTTAAGCTCCTCCATAGCATTTAAATATTCTATGTATTGATCTGTAATTTGAGTTATATTTACCTTGTCTATTTCCATCTTATTCTTGTCTACTAAATGACATAATAAATCTAATGGCCCTTCAAAATTTTCTAATTTTATATTATACTTTTTCGTTTCTAATGTTAATATTTCGTTCATTGTTATATATCCTTTCTGTAAATAAGCACCTACTTTTATTCCTCCTGTGCAAGTTTAATGCTTTCATTTAAATATCCTTTTTTATTTAAATATAGTATTATATCTTCCTTTTCCATTATTGCTTCTTTTTTCGCAAATATATTCTTCGCAGAGGCTACTTCATATTCCAATAGTTCTTCTTTGTTTTTAGACACATAATCCTCTATATCGTTCTTATCAAGCCCTTTTGATAACAACTTATACTCAAGTTCTTTTATTGATAAATTCTTTAACCTTTGAAATTCATTTACTGTTCGAGCTATATACATACTATCATCTATATACCCGCTTTCTTTCAAATCGTCAATAACCTTATTTAACATTTTTTCTGAACTTTCTGAAAACTTTCGTCTTATTTCTGCTTCGCTTCTTTTCTTATATAGCACATATTTCAATACCTTGGTCTTCAGCTTATCAAATTCTTCTAACTCTTCCATATTAAAATCCCCCTCCGAAGCCTTCTCCTAAAAATCATTTTTCATTAACAAAGAGGTCTCAAGATTTCTTTATATTTACTCTTCTGTTTCATTTTCTTGTTCTGGTTCCTCTTCTTCATCTCCTAAGCTATTTTCAAATGCTTGTCTAAAGTTGTCTCTTATTTTTTCTTCTAATTCCTTGGCTACTTCTAAATTATTTTTGATGTATAGTTTTGCGTTTTCTCTTCCTTGTCCTATTTTTTCTCCTTTGTAGCTAAACCATGCACCTGATTTTTCCACTAGGTTTAAGTTTACAGCTAAATCTAATATATTACCCTCTTTTGATATGCCTTTGCCATATACTATATCAAATTCTGCCTCTCTGAATGGTGGTGCTACTTTGTTTTTGATAACCTTTACTCTTGCTCTTGCTCCTGTAACTTCTCCATCTGTTTTTATGTTTTCTATTTTTCTTATATCTAGTCTGACAGATGCGTAAAACTTTAATGCTCTACCACCTGGTGTTGTTTCTGGATTTCCAAACATTACTCCAACCTTTTCTCTTAGTTGATTGATGAAGATTATAACTGTTTTTGATTTATTTATTACTCCCGCTAATTTTCTCAATGCTTGAGACATAAGTCTTGCTTGTAATCCAACATGTGCGTCTCCCATATCTCCATCTATTTCTGCTTTTGGTACCAAAGCTGCAACAGAGTCTACTACAATTATATCTATTGCTCCACTTCTTGTTAATGCTTCTGCTATTTCTAATGCTTGTTCTCCTGTGTCTGGTTGTGATACTATTAAATTATCTATATCAACACCTAAATGTTTTGCATACACTGGGTCTAATGCATGTTCTGCATCTATAAAAGCTGCTTCTCCTCCTAATTTTTGAGCCTCCGCGATTGCATGTAGGGCAAGTGTTGTTTTACCAGAAGATTCTGGTCCAAATATTTCTATAATTCTTCCTCTTGGAATACCTCCTATTCCTAATGCAATATCTAAGCTTAATGCTCCTGTTGGTATTGCTTCAATATTCATTGCCTGATATTCTCCAAGTTTCATTACTGAACCTTTTCCAAATTGTTTTTCAATTTGTCCTAATGCTGTTTCTAATGCTTTTTTCTTTTCTAAATTTTCTGTATTCATAAAATTTCCTCCTAATTTATTTCAAACTTTTGTTTGGTGTTATTATATATCATCTAAAAAAAATGTCAATACTTTTTTCAAAAGTTTTTTTATTTTTCTCCCAATTACTTTTAGTATTAAATCATATTTTTAAGCAAAATTCAAGAGGTGAACTTTAAATTTTGTTCACCTCTTTTTTTTAGTTTTCCAATTTTGTATCTATCCATTTTTCTAGTTCATCTATTTTTACTCTTACTTGTTCCATTGTGTCTCTGTCTCTTATTGTTACTGAATCGTCATTTTCTGTTTCAAAGTCTACAGTTATACAATATGGGGTTCCTATTTCATCTTCTCTTCTATATCTTTTTCCTATACTTCCTGCCTCATCATATTCGCACATATATTTTTTTGATAGCATCTCATATATTTCTTCTGCTTTTGGACTTAATTTCTTAGATAGTGGTAATACTGCTACTTTATATGGTGCTATTGCTGGGTGTAAGTGTAATACTGTTCTTACATCTCCTTCTGCGATTTCTTCTTCGTCATAAGCATCACATAAAACTGTTAGAAAAATTCGATCAACACCTACTGCTGGCTCTACACAGTATGGTATATATTTTTCATTTGTTTCTGGATCTAAATATGTTAAATCTACTTTTGATGCCTCCATATGTCGTGATAAGTCGTAGTCTGTTCTATCAGCTATTCCCCATAGTTCTCCCCATCCAAATGGGAATGAATATTCTATATCTGTAGTTCCTTTACTGTAAAATGATAATTCCTCTTTTGAGTGTTCTCGCATTCTTAAGTTTTCTTCTTTTATTCCTATACTCATTAACCATTTCTTGCAGAAATCCTTCCAGTATTCATACCATTCTAAGTCTGTTCCTGGTTTGCAGAAAAATTCTAGCTCCATTTGTTCAAATTCTCTTGTTCTAAATATGAAGTTCCCTGGAGTTATTTCATTTCTAAATGAACGACCCATTTGTCCTATTCCCATTGGTAACTTTCTTCTTGTTGTTCTTTGAACGTTTTTAAAGTTTACAAACATTCCTTGTGCTGTTTCAGGTCTTAAATATACTTCTGATTTTGCATCCTCAGTTACTCCCATAAATGTTTTAAACATTAAATTAAATTTACGTATTTCTGTAAAATCTTCTTTTCCACAATTTGGGCATGGTATATGGTTTTCTTTGATATATGAAACTAATTCATCATTACTCCATCCATCAAGTCCTGAAATGTCTTTGCCTTTCTTAAAGCCCCATTCCTCTATTAATTTATCTGCTCTATGTCTAGTTTTACAAGCCTTACAATCTATAAGTGGGTCACTAAATCCTCCTACATGACCTGTTGTTACCCATACCTCTGGATTCATTATTATTGAGGCATCTATTCCAACATTATATTTAGACTCTCTAATAAATTTCCTCCACCAAAAATCTTTTATGTTCTTTTTTAATTCTGCACCTATTGGTCCATAATCCCAAGAGTTTGCAAGTCCTCCATAAATTTCTGAACCCGGATATATAAATCCTCTGTTTTTGCATAAATTTACTATTTTGTCCATTGATTTTTCTTTCATAACAACATCCCTTTCTTAAAATTTGCAAGGCAAATTCCTTGTTATTTACCATTATTTTATTAATATAAGTACCAATATTTTATACTATTTTTTTTATATTGGCAATAGTTTTTTATTTTTTTTATTTTATGTTACCATATGTTACTTTTTATTTTTTGTCTGTGGATACTGTGGATAACTCTGTGAATAACTCATTTTATTGGGTTTTATTTTTGTCATCTTTTGTCTTTTTATGTTTTTTTGTCTTGATGTTTTTTTATTTTTTGTTATTTTTCTTTTTTATGTGTACGGTATATTTGTTTGCTACTATTTGCTTAAAGCTATTGCTATTACTAGTAAAATTTCAAATATTAGGATGGCAGGAAAGCCTATTACAAATCTTGCTTTTTTTGTTTTGTGTCTAAATAGGTACATTCCAGCTATTCCTCCTATTCCTCCGCCTAGAAAAACTAATATAAACAAAGTTTTTTCTGATATTCTTCTTTTATTGGCTTTCGCTTTACGTTTATCTATATACATTGCAAATAGTGCTATTATATTTATACTTATTAAATATATAATGATATTTTTTGTTGTAATAAAGTTTTCCATATTCTTTGCTCCTTGAATAATTGCTGAAAAAGCGACCTAACCGGTCGCCTTTATTTTTAATTTATATAAACCTTATTTCTTGTTTACTAAATCTTTTAATGCTTTACCAGCTTTAAATACTGGAGCTTTTGATGCAGGTATTCTGATTTCTTCCTTAGTTTGTGGATTTCTACCTTTTCTAGCTGCTCTTTTTCTTACTTCAAAAGAACCAAATCCAACTAATTGAACTTTATCTCCTT
>USJO01000029.1 GCA_900555075.1 uncultured Clostridium sp. | reverse complement strand
TTCCCAAAAGATTTTAGAAACGATGTTGTAGTTACAGCAACAGTATTATCAGTAGAAATAGATTGCTCACCAGAGGTATGTGCAATGATAGGTACATCAGTAGCGCTTTCAATATCAGATATACCTTTTGGGGGACCAACAGCAGCAGTTAAAGTTGGCTATGTTGATGGAGAATTTGTAATAAACCCAACATTAGAACAAAGAAAAAAATCAGAACTTGATTTATTAGTTGCAGGAACAATGGACAAGATTGCTATGATAGAAGCTGGTGCAAAAGAATTACCAGATGATAAAATGTTAGAAGCAATAAAAGCAGGGCATATAGAAATTAAAAAAGTTTGCGAATTTATTTCAAAAATAAAAGAAGAAATAGGAAAACCAAAATTTGAATATAAATCATTTGAAGTTGATCATGATATTTATGAAGAGATTGAAACAAACTTCTATGATAGAATGTACAAAGATGTACAAGCTCTTGATAAAGAAACACGTGATAGCAATATGGATAAATTAGCTGAAGATGTTAAAGCATATTTTGTAGAAAAATACGGAGAAGAAAGAGCTGAAGAAATAAAAACAGATATAGCAGATAGTTTATATAAATTAGAAAAAAAATCTGTAAGAGCAATGATACTAAATGAGCATAAAAGACCAGATGGACGTAAAATTGATGAAATAAGACCACTTTCATGCGAAGTAGGAATTTTACCACGTGTACATGGTAGCGCTGTATTTACAAGGGGGCAAACACAAGTTATGTCTGTTGCGACACTTGGAATGACGACAGACGAACAATTGCTAGATGGATTAGATGAAGAATCATCAAAAAGATATATTCACCAATACAATTTCCCAGGATATAGTGTTGGTGAAGCAAAACCAGTAAGAGGACCTGGAAGAAGAGAAATAGGACACGGAGCATTAGCAGAAAGAGCCCTAGTTCCAGTAATTCCAAGCCAAGAAGAATTTCCTTATACAATAAGAGTTGTATCAGAAGTTTTAAGTTCAAATGGTTCAACTTCACAGGCAAGTATATGTGGAAGTACATTAGCGTTGATGGATGCAGGAGTTCCAATAAAAAACCCAGTAGCAGGAATATCTACAGGATTAGTAACAGATAGTGAAAATCCAGACAACTATATAATGCTTACAGATATACAAGGATTAGAAGATTTCTTTGGAGATATGGACTTTAAAGTTGGCGGAACCAAGAATGGTATAACAGCAATACAAGTAGATATAAAAGTAGATGGATTATCATATAAAATAATAGAAGAAGCTTTTGCAAGAACAAAAAAAGCACGTCAATATATTTTAGATGAAATAATGCTAAAACAAATTGCAGAACCTAGAAAAGAAGTTTCTAAATACGCACCAAAAATATTAACAATGAAAATTGACCCAGAGAAAATAAAAGATGTAATTGGAACAGGCGGAAAAGTAATTAACAAAATAATTGACGAAACAGGTGTGAAAATTGACATTTCTGAAGATGGTAATGTAGTAGTTTACTCTATAGATAAAGAAGCAGCTCAAAAGGCAATAAATAGAATTGAAAATATTGTAAGAGAAATAGAAGTTGGAGAATACTATGATGGTGTTGTTACCAAGATAATGCCATTTGGAGCTTTTGTAGATTTAGGCGGAGGAAAAGAAGGATTACTTCATATTTCAAAAATATCAAAGGAAAGAGTAGCAAAGGTTGAAGATGTATTAACAGTAGGAGATAGGGTAATTGTAAAAGTGCTAGATATTGATAAACAAGGAAAAATAAGCCTAAAGAAAATAGGGGAACAATCTGAATAATTGTGTATATAATAAAAATTATTATATAAAAATGTGTAAGGGGCGAACAATGTTCGCCTACACTTCGAAGAAATTGCTAAAATATAAAACATAAATAATACAAAATGCTTCGAAATTTAATAAGGGAGGAAAACATATGAACGTAACAATTTTAGGAAAAGATGTATCAGCAACAGAGGCAATAAAAGACTATGTAAATAAGAAAATGGACAGAATTGAAAAATATTTTGGAGAGGACTTTGATGTATCAATAACATTTAGAGCAGAAAGAAATGAACAAATTGCAGAAATGACTGTAAAATCAGTAACAGGTACATTTAGAGCTGTAACAGCCCACAATGATTTATATGCATCAATTGACAAGGACTTAGACATAATTGAAGGTCAAGTTAGAAAAATGAAAACAAAAAAAGATAAAGCAAACAAAGAGGATTCAATTAAAAACTTACCAGTAGATATACCAGAAAGAGAAATAGAAGGCGAAATAATCAAAACAATATATTATGATTTAAAGCCAATGACACCAGAAGATGCAATTTTAAAATTACAGGAAAAACCAACAGATAGATTCGTAACATTTATAAATTCAGAAACAAATAAAGTTAATGTACTATTTAAATTAAAGGATAATAAAAATTTTGGTCTATGTGAACCAGACGTTTAAAAACGAGAAATAAGCATTGTATTGCATTGCTAAATCTAAGTCAAAAAATGCTTAATATGCAAGAGTATACCTCTGATCTTTTGCTTCGATTTGCCTAGCAATACTCGCTTCTTTTTCATTTCTTATTCCAATTTGAAAGGAGAAATATATGTATTGGGATGAAAAGGTTGTTCAAAAATTAGAATGGAATGGGGAAATCAGTAATTTTGAGGAAAAACAAAAAATTGCTGATAAAATTGCAATTCTCGCCAAAGATGGAGATGTAATTGGTGTAGGTTCTGGGTCAACTAGTTTTTTAGCAATACAAGCAATTGCTAAAAGAATGAAGGAAGAGAACTTAAATATAAAAGCTATACCAACATCAAGAGAAATTGAAATGGTTTGTAAGTATTTAGGTATTCCTGTGGAAAATTTAATTACTGCAAAACCTGATTGGTGTTTTGATGGAGCAGATGAGGTAACACCAGAAAAATGGCTTGTTAAGGGAAGAGGAGCAGCAATGTTTAGAGAAAAGCTAAATATTGCAAATGCTAAGAAAACATATATTTTAGTTGACAGTAGCAAATTTGTTGAAAAGCCTTGCGAGAGATTTCCAATCCCAATAGAAGTTTTTCCAGACAGCGTATATTCAGTAAAAGAAAAATTATTTGAATTAGGTGCTAAGTCAGCTGATATCCGCTTAGCGAAAAAGAAAGATGGACCTGTAATAACTGAAAATGGAAATTTAATAATAGATACAAAATTTGAAAATGTTGATGAAAACTTTGAGGCAAAGTTAAAACAAATTATCGGTGTAATTGAAACAGGACTATTTATTGGATATAATGTAGAAATTGTAACTTAAAAAACAAGAGACTCAACTCTGAGTCTCTTGTTTGCATAATATTCAAATTTAATATAATTTGAACTAAAATTCACAATTTTTTGGTGTTCTTGCAAAAGGTATTACATCACGAATATTTTGCATACCTGTTAAATACATCATCATTCTTTCAAAACCTAAACCAAAACCACTATGTCTCGCACTTCCATATCTTCTTAAATCTAAGTACCACCAATAATCCTCTTCCTTCATACCATTTTCTTTTATCTTATTTAATAATATATCTAAGTTGTCTTCTCTTTGACTACCACCAATTATTTCTCCAATTCCAGGAGCTAAAAGGTCAACTGCTGCAACTGTTTTTCCATCTGGATTAAGCTTCATATAAAAAGCTTTTATTTCTGCTGGATAGTCTGTTACAAATACAGGCTTTTTAAATAATACTTCACACAAATATCTTTCATGTTCTGTTTGTAAATCTGAACCCCAATGTACAGGAAATTCAAAATTATCATTATTTTTTTCTAATTCCTTAATTGCATCTGTATATGTTATTCTAGCAAAATCAGAATTTACAACATTGTGAAGTTTGTCTAATAATCCTTTGTCAATAAAATTATTGAAGAATTCCATTTCTTCTGGGCAATGTTCTAACACATAATTAATTATATATTTAATCATATCTTCAGCTAAACACATATCATCATTTAAATCTGCAAAGCATATTTCAGGCTCAATCATCCAAAACTCTGATGCATGCTTTACTGTATTTGAGTTTTCTGATCTAAAAGTTGGACCAAAAGTGTAAACATTTCTAAAAGCAAAAGCAAATGTTTCAACATCTAATTGTCCACTTACTGTAAGATGCGCAGGCTTTCCAAAAAAGTCTTTTGAATAATCAACTTTGCCATTTTCCAATTTTGGTACATTGTTCATATCTAAAGTAGAAACATTAAACATTTCTCCAGCACCTTCACAATCACTAGAAGTAATTATTGGTGTGTGAACGTATACGAAATCTCTTTCTTGGAAAAATTTGTGTATTGCATAAGACAAAACAGAGCGAACTCTAAATACTGCATTAAAGGTATTTGTTCTTGGACGTAAATGTGCTACTGTTCTTAAATATTCAAAAGTATGTCTCTTCTTTTGAAGTGGATAGTCTAAGCTTGCTAAAAATTCAATCTCAATATTTGTTGCTTTAATTTCAAATGGTTGTTTAGTACCTTCAGTTTTAATAAACTTGCCAACTACTTTTATTGAAGAGCTAATAGGAAGTTTGCAAATATCAATAAAATTATCTAATGTATTATCAAAAACAACTTGTACGTTTTTAAAGAAACTACCATCATTTAACTCTAAGAAACCAAAAGTTTTTGAATCTCTAACAGTTTTTACCCAACCTTCAATTGTAACCTCCTTATCTACAAAATTGTTTGTGTTTGTGAATAAATCTTTGATTTTTTCCATACTATAAATCCCCCTTTTTAAATTTTATTTGCAGTAAGAACAAAAAAGTCCTCTGCAACATATGCAGGGACGAATACAATTCGCGGTGCCACCCAGCTTAAGCATCAAAAAAATAATGCTTCACTTTTTTAATATGCTTCCAATGTGTTTCACTTTGTAATGTTTGCTAAAAGGGCTTTCAGCCCATGACCCTTACTCTCTACTAGTAACCTTTTACAGCTTTGCATTGTACTAACGCATTTCAAATATCTATTATTTTATAATATTATTAACATAGTTGTCAAGTATTATCAACAAAAAACAATAAAACAGTGAAGGTTTAGCTTTTTAGTAAAATTAATATACTTTTGCAAATATAAAAAAAAAATGATATAATTTACGTGGGTAAAATATTATTAAAGGAGGAACCTTTATGGAGTATAATAATGAACAATTCTTAAAAGTTCTAAACAAACAATATCCAAACATAAGCAAAGCATCTGAAGAGATAATAAATTTACAAGCAATTTTAAATTTACCAAAAGGAACAGAACTATTCTTAAGTGATATTCATGGAGAATATGGCTCTTTTTCACACATCTTAAACAACGGTTCTGGAATTATAAAAAGTAAAATTGAAGAAATTTTTATGAACCAGATAACAGAACACGAAAGAAGGACACTTGCAACATTAATATATTATCCAGAAGAGAAATTGAAAATGGTAAAATCGGAAGTTGAAAATTTAGACGAGTGGTATAGTATAACATTATACAGACTCGTAAAAATTGCACTAGAAGTTAGTTCAAAATATACAAGATCAAAGGTTAGAAAAGCAATGCCAGATGGATTTGATTATATAATTGATGAATTACTACATTTGCAAGCAGCAGGACCTGATAAAGAACAATATTATAGACAAATAATAAAATCAATAATTGAATTGGATAGAGCAGATGAATTTATTGTTGCTATGTCAAAACTAATAAAAAGGATGGCAATAGATCATTTACATGTGGTAGGAGATATATTTGATAGAGGACCAGATGCAAAACAAGTTTTAAATACCTTAATGGATTTCCACAGTTTAGATATTGAATGGGGAAATCATGATATATTATGGATGGGAGCCGCATGGGGAAACGAAGCTTGCATAGCAAATGTAGTTCGAATATGCAGTAGATATGATAATACAGATACTTTAGAGGATGGATATGGCATAAACGTTAGACCTCTTGCAACATTTGCATTAGAAACATATAAAGATGATCCTTGTATTAATTTTAAACCCAAAGTATTTGATTATAAAATGTATTTAAAACAAGATGAAGAAACAATATCTAAAATACATAAAGCAATTTCTATAATACAATTTAAGGTGGAAGGAAATCTTATAAAAAAACATCCAGAATATAAAATGGGTAATAGATTGTTTCTAGACCGTATAAACTATAATAAAGGAATTGTAGAAATTAATGGAAAAAAATATGAATTAAATGATAAAAATTTTCCTACAATTGATCCAAAAGACCCATATGCACTTACAGAAGAAGAAGAAGAAATAATAGATAGGCTAAAAGAGTCTTTTAAAAATAGTGAAAGCTTACAAAAGCATATTAATTTTTTATATTCAAAAGGCAGTATATATAGGTGCTTTAATTCAAATCTACTATTTCATGGTTGTATACCAATGGAGGAAAACGGGGAATTTTCAACAATTGATTTGTATGGAAATAGAGTTTCAGGTAAAGAATATTTAGACTGTATAGAGCAAGTAATAAGTAAAGCATATACAGAAAAAGACAATAACTTAATTGATGAAAATGCACTTGATGCAATGTGGTATTTTTGGTGTGGTGAAAAATCACCAGTATTTGGCAAGGATAAAGCAGCAACTTTTGAAAGGTATTTTACAGAGGATAAGGATTTGAAGAAGGAAAAGAAAAATCCATATTATTCACTTGTTCAAAATGAAGAAATTTGTAATAAGATTTTTAGAGAATTTGGACTAAATGAGAAAAACTCACACATTATTAATGGACATATTCCTGTTAAAGAAAAAGATGGGGAGAGTCCAATTAAAGCTAATGGAAAATTACTTGTAATAGATGGTGGTTTTGCTAAGAGCTATAGAAAAGAAACAGGTAGAGCAGGATATACTCTTACATACAATTCTTATGGATTAATATTAGCAGCGAATGAACCATTTGACTCAAAAATGACAGCAATAAAAGAAACACAAGACATAAAATATGATATAATGGTAAATGAAAAGGCAGCTAAAAGATTAAGAGTTTCTGATACTGATATTGGCAAAGGTATACAAAAAGATATTGATGCTTTAAAAATGCTTCTTGAAGCATACAAAAGCGGAAAGATAAAAGAAACAATATAAAAATAAATGTTTGTAGAATTTTTAAAAAATGTATTGACTTTTTATTAAAAAAGTTATACAATATTAGCAGTCGATAATGTCGACTGCTAATATTGTATTAAGGAGGAATGTATATGGATATTCAAAAATTTACCCAAAAATCAATTGAAACTATACAAAAAGCACAAAATTTAGCAATAGAGCATGAAAACAGCCAGATAGACCAAGAACACTTACTATATGCATTGCTAATTGGAGAAAATAGTTTAATTAAAGAGTTACTAAAGAAGATGAATGTAAGTGAAGAATTTGAAAGAACAATTAAGAAAGAAATAGATAATAAGCCAAGTATGCATTCAAATGCAAGACAGATGAATCAAGTATATATTTCAAGGGATGTAGATGAAGCATTAACAGCTGCAGAAAACACAGCAGAAAAAATGAAAGACGAATATGTCTCTGTTGAGCACATTATGATTGGTTTAATTGATAAAGCAAATTCAAAATTAAAAGAATTATTTAGAACTTTTAACATAAACAAAAATAGTTTTTTAAAAGTTCTATCAGAAGTAAGGGGGAATACAAGAGTGACAACTGATAATCCAGAAGAAACATATGATGCTTTAAAGAAATATGGTACAGACCTAGTAGAAATGGCAAGGAAACAAAAACTAGACCCTGTAATAGGTAGAGATGATGAAATAAGAAATGTAATTAGAATACTTTCAAGAAAAACAAAAAACAATCCATGTTTAATAGGAGAACCTGGTGTTGGTAAAACTGCTATTGCAGAAGGTTTAGCATTAAGAATTGTAAGAGGAGATGTTCCAGAAAACTTAAAAGACTGCACAATTTTCTCACTTGATATGGGTGCATTAGTTGCAGGTGCAAAATACAGAGGAGAATTCGAAGAAAGACTAAAAGCAGTATTACAAGAAGTAAAAAAGAGTGAAGGTAAAATTATCCTATTTATAGATGAGCTTCACACAATAGTAGGAGCAGGAAAAACAGACGGTGCAATGGATGCAGGAAACCTATTAAAACCAATGCTAGCAAGAGGAGAACTTCATTGTATAGGTGCAACAACATTAAATGAATACAGACAATATATAGAAAAAGATCCTGCTTTAGAAAGACGTTTCCAACATGTTTTAGTCGATGAACCATCAGTTGAAGATACAATTTCAATTTTGAGAGGGTTAAAAGAAAGATATGAGGTATATCATGGTGTTGAAATAAGTGATAATGCAATAATTGCAGCAGCAACATTGTCACATAGATACATTACAGATAGATTCTTACCAGATAAAGCAATAGACTTAATTGATGAAGCCTGCAGTATGATAAAAACAGAAATGGAATCAATGCCAACGGAACTTGATGAAATATCTCACAAAATAATGCAACATCAAATAGAAGAAACAGCACTTAAAAAAGAAAAAGACGAACAATCACAAAAACGTTTAGCCATAATTCAAAAGGAAATTGCAGAAATGCAAACCAGATTTAACGAAATGAAAGCAAAATGGGAAAATGAAAAAAATGCTATTTCTAAAGTTCAAAAAATACGTGAGGAAATAGAAAAGGTCAATAGCGAAATTGAGAAAGCAGAAAGAAATTATGAACTTAATAAAGCTGCGGAATTAAAATATGGTAAACTACCAGAATTACAAAAAGAGTTGAAAAAGGAAGAAGAAATTGCTACAAAATCTAAAGAGAGTAGTTTGCTTAGAACTAAAGTTACAGAAGAGGAAATAACAAAAATAATAGCAAAATGGACAGGAATTCCAGTTTCTAAGTTAATGGAAAGTGAAAGAGAAAAAATACTAAATTTAGGAGAAATTTTGCATAAAAGAGTAATTGGTCAGGATGAGGCAGTAGATAAAGTTACAGATGCAATTATACGTTCAAGAGCAGGCATTCAAGACAGTCGTAGACCAATAGGTTCATTTATGTTTTTAGGACCAACAGGTGTTGGTAAAACAGAGCTTGCAAAAGCATTAGCAGAAAGCCTATTTGATGATGAACACAACATCATAAGAATAGATATGTCTGAATATATGGAAAAATTTTCAGTATCAAGACTAATTGGTGCACCTCCAGGATATGTAGGCTATGAAGAAGGTGGACAATTAACAGAAGCAGTAAGAAGAAAACCATATTCAGTAGTATTATTTGATGAAATCGAAAAAGCACATCCAGATGTATTCAATGTATTACTACAAGTTCTAGATGATGGTAGAATAACAGATTCACAAGGTAGAACAATAGATTTTAAAAACACAATTATAATATTAACCTCAAATTTAGGTTCTGAATATATATTAGAAGGAATAAATGACAAAGGAGAACTAACAGAAGAAGCAAAAGAAAAAGTAGAAAAATTACTAAAACAAAGCTTCAGACCAGAGTTCTTAAACAGACTAGATGAAATAGTATTTTACAAACCGCTAACACAAAACGAAATAGGAAAAATATTAGACTTGCTAATTATAGACTTAAATAAACGTTTAGAAAATCAAGAAATATCAATAGAATTAACAAAATCAGCAAAAGAATATCTAATAAAAAACGGATACGACCCAGTTTATGGAGCAAGACCATTAAAACGTTTTGTACAAAAGAAACTAGAAACATTAATAGCAAGAGAAATCATAAAACAAACAATATTACCAAAACAAAGAGTAACAATAGACTGCAAGAATGATGAACTAGTAATAAAAAAATAATCAAAAGGAGCGGATAATTTTGACCCAAAAACCAAGCACAGTATTTGTAATTCAAACAATAGAGGAATAAGAATGATACCGTCATTATTTCCTGCTTTATGGTGGACAATTCCAGCAAATGTAGTAGCACCATAAATGTAAAAGGAGAAGATTTTATGAATAAAGGAATAGAATTTAAAATACCAAATGAATTCGGAAATTATTTAAAACAAATTTTTGATAAAGTTGATTCTACAAATTACATATGGAAAATCGAAGAGACTGAAGCTTATATAGATGGAGTAACTAATTTATTTGAGATGGATAAATACTCAAATCATGATTTTAAAAATATAATTTCTCAAGAAAAATATTACACAGTGTTTGCGAATATAAAATTATATGAAACAGAAGATAAAATTGTAATAAGAAATTATTCAGATTTTTTAAATAGTTCGTGCATTCTTATACTACTTATAACTGATAATGTTTTCGTTGAAGTATATTCAAAAAGTGAAGATATATTAAAAATCATATATGAAAATGCTTTAAAAAGCAAATTTACTGGTCTCAACTACATAACGGAAAATAATATTAAACGTAAAGAGTTTTCTGCGTATAGTGATTGATACCATGGGGGTGCCATTGGGGACAGAGATTTTTGGCAACGTTGAAAAAATCAACACAGAAATGAAATAATATGATATAATAAATAAAATTTATATCATATTATTTTATTAAATTTATTTTTTCAATAAACTATTTATTTCTAATATGACGAAACAGAAAGCATAGTAGGAATAAACTACAACGGCACAGAATATTGGTACATCAAAAACTTACAAGGAGACATAATAGGCATACTTGACAATAACCTAGCGCAAGTAGTATCATATACATATGACAGTTGGGGAAAATTAATATCAATTAAAGACGCAAACAGAAATGAAATAACAGATACAACAAATATAGGGCTAATAAATCCATATAGATATAGAAGTTATAGATATGATGCCGAAACAGAGTTATATTACTTGAATTCAAGATATTACAACCCAGAATGGGGAAGGTTTATAAATGCGGATGGAACTATGAGTAGTGGATATGAGATATTAGGGCATAATATGTATGTTTATTGCAATAATAACTGTATAAATATGTGTGATCCTGATGGCAAGCTTCCAACATTAGCTATAGCAATTGCATATGTAGAGTAACAAATGCTTTAACTCCCAGTGAAAGTCAGTAATTTTGCAAATAGTACAATTACTTTGCCCTCCAACAATAATCCCTAATGCAATAATACCATAAAGGAGGAAGTTAAAATGTTAGAAAATATACACGATAATATAATAATAAAATATTCTGTTGATTTTGAAAACAGTAAAATAATTATCAATACGATAAACGAAGACGGGGCAAGAATAGATATAATATTTGAAGATATGCTAACATGTGCTTTTGAAAAACAGCAAAAAAACAGTATTATTCTGGATATAGAAGAAAGGAGAGGAGCAGAATTTATTAATGACAACATTGAATTATTAAAAAGAGATTATGGATGGCCGATAGTATACAATAGCATTGAAAAATTAAATAGCACTATAGAAGCACAAAAATACAAATACTATATTTTACAATCCTCTTATGGAATGTGTGGCTGGATTCTATCTAGAGGACTAAGAATAGAAAAAACAATAAATAATTAGCTAATAAAGCAACGACAAGTTATTTGTCCCTGCTTTATTATAACTATAAAAAGTATACAGGGTTTAAAATTAATATTGGAAAATATTCTTTAGACCTTGGTTTTGGATTAGATAACACAGCATTAAAATTTTCAATAACAAATGAGGACATAACTACTAGCACAGCATTTAAAATGGATATTACAAAATTACAGATAGGATTTGAAGTAGAAGTTAAAACAAAAATAGTGGAAAATGTTTATGAATCGGCATATGCTAATTCAAGTATAAATGGTGGTATTGCTGGAGCAATTTATATGTTTGTAAAGACAGGTTCTTGGAATGGTTCTCTAAAACCAGAATACTAAATAAAAAGTATTTAACATAGATTATAGATTAAATAAGTAATAAGTAAAATAATATAGGAGTGTGAAGTTTTATGCAAACTATTTTTGAAAATCAATTTATATGTACAAAAGAATATTATAATGAATACTATAAATATATTTGTTTTAAAAAACCCATAATGATTATTATAAACATAATATTAAGTATAAATTTTATTGTTAGTATATCGTCCATAATATTTCCCCAATTAAATATGTTAGAGGCTAATACGGCAGAGGCAAATATTGCTTCGGTATTAATAATACTATGCCTTCAACTGTATGTTTTCTTTAGAAACAAAAATCTTGCATATAATAGAGCTTTAGAAAGAAATAAAGGCAATCCAATGGAAGTAAAAATATTAATAACAGAAAAAGATATAGATATTTTTACAAATTCAAAAAAAGATATGAATATAGAATTTGCAAATATAGAAAAAACAATAGAAACGAAAAACTATTACACTTTAGTTAGCAAAGCAAAGTTAGCAATTGTATTGAAAAAAGATGGATTCATTAAGGGAACTACAAATGAATTTAAGAAATTTTTAAAACAGAAGAAACTTATAAAAAAATAGTTATAATTTTAATATCATCAGTTTTATTAATATTAATACTTATAAATATATTATGTGTTCTAGTATGGGGGAGAAAAATTAATAAAAACACTATAAAAATATATAATAAAAATAAAGAAAAAAATAATAGTCAAAGAACAACTTATCCCCAATTCATGTCATTGGGTGCCATTGGGGACGGAGATTTTTGGCAACGTTGAAAAAATCAACACAAAAATGAAATAATATGATATAATAAATAAAATTTATATCATATTATTTTTTAAATATTTTTTCAATAAATCATTTATTTCTAAAAGGAGGCAAAAATGCCAATAATGCCGAAAAATTAGCAGATAGATTAGTATAAATATAGGTTCTCATCAACTTCTTTCCAAACCGCTTCTGAATAAATTCTTTTTTCAGAAGAGAAAGGCAAGAATTTTAAATCTTTTAAGGGGTTAAGCTCGTTTTGTAAATCAGCAACAGCTTTATCAACCTTAGTTGTGGCAAGCTTATCAGCTTTATTAGCCAAAACTAAACAAGGAAAACCTGTATTGATTATGTAGTTATACATCATAACATCATTTTTAGTAGGAGAATGGCGTATGTCAATTAAAAATACAATTAATGCAATTTGTTTTCTGGTAGATAAATAGTGTTCAATAAATTCTCCAACTTTAATTTGTTCAGCTTTAGACATCTTACTAAAGCCATAACCTGGAAGGTCAACAAAATAGAAGCTATTATCTACATTATAAAAATTAATTTGCCTTGTCTTACCTGGTTCACTACTAGTTCTAGCTAAATTTTTTCTACAAAGCATAGTATTAATAAAAGAAGATTTGCCAACATTAGATTTACCAACTAAAACTATTTCAGGTAAACTAGAATTAGGATACTGCTTTTCAGAAACAGCAGAAATTTCAAATTTTGGGTTTTTTATAATCATATATTCCTCCTATAACTATTTTTATTTGTTGGGATATAAAATTTCTTTTCCACCCATATATGGTCTTAATACTTCTGGTATTGTTATACTTCCATCTTCTTGATAGTGATTTTCTAAAAATGCTATAAGCATACGAGGAGGGGCAACTACTGTGTTATTTAATGTATGTGGAAAATAATTTCCTTTTTCTCCTTTAACGCGAATACCTAAACGTCTGCTTTGTGCATCTGTTAAGTTAGAGCAACTTCCAACTTCGAAATATTTTTTTTGACGAGGAGACCAAGCTTCAACATCACATGATTTTGCTTTTAAATCTGCTAGATCCCCAGAACAACATTCAAGTGTGCGGACTGGAATTTCAAGGTTTCTAAATAATTCTACAGTATAACTCCACATTTTATCATACCATTCGTAACTTTCTTCAGGCTCGCAAACTACTATCATTTCTTGCTTTTCAAATTGATGTATTCTATAAATTCCGACGTTCTTCTAATCCATGTGCACCTTTTTCTTTTCTAAAACAAGGAGAGTAAGAAGTCATTGTGTATGGAAGATTTTGCTTTTGCAATATTTGGTCTTTAAATTTACCAATCATTGAATGCTCACTTGTACCAATTAAATACAAATCCTCGCCTTCAATTTTATACATCATAGCATCCATTTCTTCAAAACTCATAACACCTGTTACAACATCACTTCTAATCATAAAAGGTGGCACGCAATAGATAAACCCTTTATTAATCATAAAATCACGTGCATAACTAATAACTGCTGAATGAAGTCTTGCAATATCTCCCACTAAGTAATAAAATCCGTTTCCAGCAACTCTACGAGCAGAGTCCAAATCAATACCAGAAAGCTTTTCCATAATTTCAGTGTGATATGGAATTTCATAGTCAGGTACAACTGGTTCACCAAACTTTTCGATTTCAACATTTTCTGAATCATCTTTTCCAATAGGAACAGAGCTATCTATTATATTTGGAATTTTCATCATTGTTTCTTTAATTTGAGAGGCTAATTCTTCTTCCAATTTTTCATTATCAACTAACTTTTCATTAATCTCATTAACTTGTGATTTAATCTTTTCAGCTTCTTCACGATTACCACTTCTCATTAAATTACCAATTTGGCTACTTAAAGAATTTCTGCT
>USJO01000028.1 GCA_900555075.1 uncultured Clostridium sp. | reverse complement strand
CCTTTAATTGATTATTAATTTATTAATATGCAACATTATTCTTACAAAACCTTCCCTTTGGTCTGATACAAAATTATAATATGCAAAAAGTTCATTCATTCCTTTGCTTGGTTCTTTATATCCTCCAAGTTTTCCTTTAAAATTTCCTTTAAAATTTCCTTTAATCATCTTACCACCTCTTACATTTTTTTACTTATTGCAAGACCATCTCCAACTTCTAGTATTTGGGTTGTTAAGTTTTCATTTTCATTCAATTCTTTTAGGAATTCTCTAAGTCCTCTTACCGCTGTTCTTTGTTTATGTTTGTTGTAATCGCTCATTACATATCCCTTATATAAAACATTATCTGCTACTATTATACCATTATTTCCCAGCATTCGTAAAGCCTCTGATAGAAATATTGGATACTTACCCTTTGCAGCATCAATAAAAACAACATCATAAGGGCCCTTTAATGTTGGTAGAATCTCTATGGCATCACCTTCAAAAATATGTATTTTTTCCTCCAAGTTCAAATCCTTAACATTTTCCTTGGCCTCTTTTATCCTTTCTTCATCTCTTTCTATTGTATCTATATATCCATTTTCAGTTAAATATTTTGAAAACATAATTGCTGAATACCCAACAGCTGTGCCTATTTCAAGTATTCGCTCTGGTTTCTTATCTTCCAAAATTTTGCCAACCACTTCTAAAGTATCATCCATTATTATAGGAATATGCTCATCTAATGCTTTTTCTTTAATTTGTTCTATTGTTTTCATATATAAAACCCCTTTCAAAAGTCCTCTCTTATATATTACTACAAAATCGCTTAAAGTCAATGGCTTTAAGCGATTTTGTGGAATTTTGGCTGGGGTGGTAGGATTCGAACCTACGGAATGTCGGAGTCAGAGTCCGATGCCTTACCACTTGGCGACACCCCAATGTTTTTTTGTTTTGGGAACGGTTTTAAAACCGTTCCCTTTTGTTTTGGTTTTATTTTAATTTGTTTGGATAGATTGCAACATTTCCTAGTTCTGCTTCTATGTTTAGTAGTCTGTTGTATTTTGCAACTCTATCTGTTCTACATGGTGCTCCTGTTTTTATTTGTCCTGCATTTGTTGCTACTGCTACATCTGCTAATGTTGTGTCTTCTGTTTCTCCTGAACGATGTGATACAACTGCTGTGTATCCGTTTTTCTTTGCTAATTCTATAGCATCTAATGTTTCTGTTAATGTTCCGATTTGATTTAGTTTAATTAGTATGCTGTTTGCTGTTTTATTATCTAATCCCTTTTGTAATCTCTTTATGTTTGTTACAAATAGGTCATCTCCTACTAGTTGTAGTTTATTTCCTAATCTATCTGTTAATTTCTTCCATCCTTCCCAATCTTCTTCTGCTAGTCCATCTTCAATTGATACTATTGGGTATTTATTTGATAGGTCTACTAAGTATTCTATCATTTCATCAACTGATTTTAATTCATCTGTTTTCCAAAAATAATAGCTTCCTTCTTTTCCTATTTTTTTAGCTTCATCATACATTTCTGTACTTGCTACATCTAATGCTAGAACTACATCTGTACCTGGTTTAAATCCAGCCTGTTCAATAGCTTCTACTATTAGTTTTAATGCTTCTTCATCACTTGATAAGTTTGGAGCGAAACCTCCTTCATCTCCTACTCCTGTTGCTAATCCTTTTGTTTTTAGAACTTTTTTAAGTGTGTGATAAATTTCTGCTGCCATTCTTATACATTCGCTAAATGATTTTGCACCAATTGGCATTATCATAAATTCTTGAATATTCACTGTATTGTCAGCATGTTTTCCACCATTTAATATGTTCATCATTGGAACTGGTAACGTTTTTGCGTTTACTCCACCAATATATTTATATAGGCTCATTCCAAGTGCATTTGCTGCTGCTCTTGCAACTGCTAAAGATACTCCTAGTGTCGCATTTGCTCCTAATTTGCCTTTATTTTCTGTTCCATCTATTTCTATTAGTTTTTTGTCTATATCAACTTGGTCAAATACATTCATTCCTTCTAATTCTGGTGCTATTATCTCATTTACATTAGCTACTGCTTTTGTAACACCTTTTCCTAAGTATCTTGATTTGTCTCCATCCCTTAATTCTACTGCTTCAAAACTTCCTGTTGATGCTCCAGATGGTACCATTGCTATTCCATTTGATCCATCCTCTGTTACAACCTCAACTTGTACTGTTGGGTTTCCTCTAGAGTCTAATATTTCAAGTGCTCTAACTCTTTCAATTGCTAAATAATCTTTCATTTTAAATTCCTCCAATTTTTATTTATTTTAATTAATAAATGATAGTTAAGAATTAAAGGCGGAGGTGAAGCTTCGCCACTACCATTCATTTATTAAGTACTAATTATTATTTGTCGATTAACGATGTTCCAGTCATTTCTGCTGGTTTTTCTATTCCCATAATCTCAAGCATTGTAGGTGCTAAGTCTGCAAGTCTACCTGGCTTTAGTGTTGCTTTTTTACCAACTAATATTAGTGGTACTGGATTTGTTGTATGTGCTGTATGTGGCTCTCCTGTAATATAATCTATCATTTGCTCTGAATTTCCATGGTCTGCTGTTATTATAGCTACCCCATTTACTTTCTCAAGTGCTTCTACTACTCTCCCAACACAAGTATCTATTGTTTCTATTGCCTTTATTGTGGCTTCTAAATTACCAGTATGACCTACCATATCTGGGTTTGCATAGTTTAATATAATTGTATTGTATTTTTTACTTTCTATTACTTCTACAACCTTATCTGTAACTTCAATTGCACTCATTTCTGGTTTCATATCATATGTTTCAACTTTTGGTGAAGGTATTAATATTCTATCCTCGCCCTTATATTTTTTTTCTTCTCCTCCATTAAAGAAGAAGGTTACATGCGCATATTTTTCAGTTTCAGCTATTCTTAATTGTGTTAAACCTTTTTTTGAAACTATTTCTCCAAGTGTATTTTTTATTTCATCCTTTTTAAATACAATGTGGACATTTTCTATTGTTTCGTCATAATTTGTAAAGCACACATAGTATAGTGGAAAATATTTTCTTTCAAAACCTGTAAAATCCTTATCTACTAAACTTCTTGTTATTTCTCTTGCTCTATCTGGTCTAAAATTAAAGAATATTACTGAATCATTTTCTCTTATTGTAGCAATTGGTTCATCATTGTTACATATTAATGTAGGTAGTACAAATTCATCAAATATTTCTTTTTGGTATGATTCTTCTATTGCTTGTGTTGCACTTGTAGCCTTTTCTCCTATTCCATTTACTAAAGCATTATATGATTTTTCAACTCTCTCCCATCTTTTGTCTCTATCCATACTGTAAAATCTTCCAGAAATACTTGCTATTTTTCCTACTCCCTTTTCAGCCATTTTTTGTTCTAACTCTGTTATGAATCCTTCACCTGATGCTGGTGGAGTATCTCTTCCATCTAAGAAGCAATGTACATATACGTCTTCAAAATCTTTTCTTTTTGCAAGTTCTAATAGTGCATATAGGTGTCTTATATGGCTATGAACACCACCATTTGATAGTAGTCCCATTATATGTAATTTTGAATTATGCTTTTTACAATTTTCTATTGCGCCAACTAATTCTGGAATACTAAAAAAGTCTCCATCTTCTATTGATTTTGTTATTCTAGTTAATTCTTGATAAACAATTCTTCCAGCACCAATATTTGTATGTCCTACTTCTGAATTTCCCATTTGTCCTTCTGGTAATCCTACATCTAATCCACTTGTTTTTATTGTTGTATTGGGATTTAGTTTTAATAATTTATCTATCACTGGTGTGTTAGCAATAGCAATGGCATTTCCATCCTTTCTTTCATTTATTCCAAAACCATCTAGTATCATTAGCATTGTTAAATTTTTATTCATAAAATTATCCTTCCTTATTTGTAATTTACTATTTGGGCAAATTCATCTGGTTTTAAGCTCGCACCACCAACCAAACCACCATCAATGTCAGACATTTCAAAAAGTTCTTTTGCATTTTCTGGTTTTATACTTCCTCCATATTGAATTATAACTTTGTTTGCACTTTCATTGCCATACATAGCAGATATTTCTTTTCTAATCCATTTTATGGTTTCGTTTGATTCTTCTTTTGTTGCTGTTTTTCCTGTACCAATCGCCCATATTGGCTCATACGCTACTATTGTACTTTCTATTTGGTCTTTTGTCAAGTCTTTTAATCCTAACCTAACTTGACCTGTTATAACATCTTTTACAATTCCAATTTCTCTTTGTTTTAGTGTTTCCCCTATACATACTATTGGTTTTAGTCCAACATTATGTGATGCTTTTACTTTTTTGTTAACTGTTTCATCAGTTTCTGCAAAATATTGTCTTCTTTCAGAATGACCTATAATTACATATTCAACCCCTATTGATTTTAGCATTTGTGGAGATATTTCTCCAGTATATGCTCCTTTTTCCTCCCAATGCATATTTTGTGCACCTATTTTTATGTTTGTATCCTGTGCTGATAATATTGCATAAAATAAGTCTGTATATGGGGCACATATAACAATTTCGTTTTCCGTGTTTGCAACAAGTGGTGTTATTTCTTCAAAAAATGATATTGTTTCATTTGGTAATTTATTCATTTTCCAATTTCCTGCAATAATCTTTCTTCTCATTTGCATTCTGCTCCTTTTCTAAAGCCTAGCAATATTTGCTAGACTTTTAAATTACATTTTTTTATCAATATTAATACCATTTACATATCCTGTTGTATCGTGTGACAATGTTATTATATAAATATCCGTTTCAGCAATTCCATCTAAATTCTGTAAATTGTTTGAACTTACTGTTATTTCATGTGTAGGATCATTTTTAACAGTTTCTTGTGCTACTTGTAGTAATTCAATCAGTTGTTTACCTGTTATTTCTCCTAAATATTGAGTAAATTTTGTATTAAACTCTAATTTTGCTTTTTCATCAACTTCTTCTTGTTGATTGTTGTTTGCCAAATTGTTTAAGTCCCCTTCTGTAACTTTTATTTCATTGATAAAACCATCATCGTCATAAGAAAACACAGCAATATACGTTTTATCTGTAGCTATTTGTTCTATATCAGTTATTCCAGTTGTATCTAGCTTTACTTTATGTTCATCTGTTCTTGTAGTATTGTTAGATTCTATTGTTGAAAATAATGCTTTTACTTGTGAACTAGATAAGTTTTTTTCTTCAAATGATTTAAATATTGAATTAAATGTTTCAACCTCCATATTGTTTATGCTTTCTTTAATTTTATTAGTATCTTCTTCCGTATTTGTCTCTGCAAGTTTGTCAGTATTTACAATTGTTTTGTTATTTAAATTTTCAGTGTTTTTATTAACTAAAATATATAAAATTGCTCCAGTTAATGCGATTATTAATATTGCTACTACTACTATTAATATAATAACTATTCTTTTACTATTGCCCATGTTTTTCCTCCTCTATTTATCATTTAAACATTCAATACCTGGTAAAGCCTTTCCCTCCAAAAATTCTAGAGAGGCTCCTCCACCTGTTGAAATGTGTGTCATTCTGTCTGCTAAACCCATTTTTTCTATGGCTGCAGCTGAATCTCCTCCTCCTATAATTGTTACAGCATCACTTTCTGCTAAAGCCATTGCAATAGCTTTAGTCCCCTCTTCAAATTTTGAAAATTCTGTAACACCAAGAGGTCCATTCCATAATACTGTTTTTGCATCTTTGATAATGTTTTTAAACAATTCAATTGTTTTAGGTCCAATATCCAACCCCATAAATCCATCTGGTATTTCTGCGTTTTCAACAAATTTGTCTTCTGAATCATTTGAGTATTTAGTTGCTATATGGTTATCTATAGGTAATACTAGTTTAACATTTTTTTGTTTTGCTTTTTCTAAAAGCATTTTTGCTAAATCTATTTTGTCTTCTTCACATATTGACGTACCTATACTATGTCCTTGTGCCTTATAAAAAGTATATGCCATTCCTCCACCTATAAGTAAAGTATTTACCTTATCTAATAAATTTTCAATTACACCAATTTTATCAGAAACCTTTGCACCACCTAAAATCGCTACAAAAGGTCGTTTTGGATTTTCCAAACTAGCTCCTAAAAATTTTAATTCTTTTTCAATTAAAAAACCTGATACTGCTGGTAAATAATTTGCTACACCTGCTGTTGAAGCATGTGCTCTGTGTGCTGTACCAAATGCGTCATTTACGTATATTTCTGCAAAAGATGCTAATCTTTTTGCAAACTCTAGATTATTCTCTTCTTCTTCTTTATGGAATCTAACATTTTCTAATAAAACCACTTCACCTTCTTTAATGCTTTGTGTTAGTTTTTCTGTATCTTCACCAATAACATCTTTAGAAAGCTTTACTTCTTGTCCTAGCAATTTAGAAAGTTCTTCTGCAACTGGTTTTAAAGAATATTTCGTGTTAAACTCTCCCTTTGGTCTACCCAAATGTGAACAAAGTATAACCTTTGCATTGTGTTCTAATAAATACTTTATTGTAGGAATTGCAGCTCTTATTCTTCTATTATCTGTAATTTTTCCAGTTTCTTTATCGAGTGGAACATTAAAATCACATCTAACAAGAACTCTTTTCCCTGTAACATCAATATCTCTTACAGTTTTCTTATTCATATTCTTCCTCCTAATTAATTGTTTTTTATCTGGATGTTAGAGTTATATTGTTTTATTTAATACCTTGATAAGTTTTATTTTTTTGAAATATAAATTGCTAAATCAACTAATTTGTTAGAATATCCCCATTCATTATCATACCATGCAACTAACTTAACAAATTTATCTGTTAATTGAATACCAGCTTTGCTATCAAATATACAAGTATGACTATCATGTATAAAGTCTGAAGATACAACATCCTCATCTGTATACTCTATTATACCCTTAAATTCGTTTTCTGATGCTTTCTTTACTACTTCACATATTTCTTCATAGGTTGCTGATTTTTCTAGATTACATGTTAAATCTACAACAGATACATTTACTGTTGGAACTCTAAATGCCATACCTGTAAGTTTTCCATCTAATTCTGGTATAACTTTTCCAACTGCTTTTGCTGCTCCTGTTGATGATGGTATGATATTTGCAGATGCTGCTCTACCACCTCTCCAATCTTTTTTAGAGGCTCCATCAACTGTCTTTTGTGTTGCAGTTGTGCTATGAACTGTTGTCATTAATCCTTCTTTAATTCCAAAATTATCATGAATTACCTTCGCTAAAGGTGCTAAACAGTTTGTTGTACAAGATGCATTTGAAATTATAGACATACTTGAATCATATTTATCGTTATTAACTCCCATAACAAACATTGGAGCATCTTTTGATGGTGCACTAATTAAAACTTTCTTAGCTCCTGAATCTAAGTGAGCTTGTGCTTTCTCTAAAGTTGTAAATACACCTGAACAATCTAAAACATACTCTACTCCTTCTGCTCCCCAAGGAATATTATGTGGATCCAATTCATTAAATACATTTATTGTTTTTCCATTTACTACTAATTTATTGTTTTCTGCTTTAACTTCTCTTTTAAATCTTCCATGTACTGTATCAAATTTTATCATATATGCCATATAATCTGCTGCAACAGATGGATCGTTTATTGCTACAACTTCTATTTCCCCTTCCTTTTCTAAAGCTGCTTGTAAAACTAGCTTGCCTATTCTTCCAAAACCATTGATTCCAACCTTAACTGACATAAATAATTCCTCCTTCAAACGCTATCAAAAAGCGCTATTAAAAAATATTTTTACGTGCCTATTGTATAACAAAAGAAAACACTTTTCAAGTGTTTTCCAATAAATTATTATAAAACTTATATTAATATTGGCTGAATTTGTTCCCCCTCTAAAGCCTTGAGTATTGTATCTTTTATATAAAACGAACTAAATAATAAAGAATTTGGCTTTGTTATTGGATTATCTTGTCTAAACGGTACAAAAAAAATATTTTTTTGCTTTAAAAGTTTACCTATGTTTTCAGCTTCTATTGATAATCCATCATTTGTAGCTATTCCAATAACTATATTATTGCCACTCTTTAAATTTGTTTTTGCTGCTACTAAAACAGGAGTATCAATTATACCATTTGCAAGTTTTCCTATTGTGTTACCTGTACAAGGAATAATTGTCATAATATCTGTTGGAGTTTTGTTCCCAATTGGTTCTGCTTCATCTATTGTATGTATTATTTGTTTTCCTGTTATATTCTCAATTTCTTTTATAAAATCCTGTGTTTTTGATTTAAGGTTATAACTGTTAAAAGACATAATTGGAATTATATCTGCCCCATCTTGAATTAGTTTTTTAATTTGAGGAATTGTCTTTTTTATTGCATAAAATGAACTTGTTATACCAATAGCTATTCTTTTGTTTTCCAACAACATAGAATTCCTCCTAAAACAGTCTTATATATTATAATATGATTTATATAAATATAAAGTTAAACATAAAGTAGGATTTTTCCTTTTTATTGGTTCTTTGTCATTAAGAAAGACAGACCCTCGTGTGTCTGCCCCTACTTTCCAAATTTTGTTACCTTTCTGTCAGTAATTAAAATTTTTATTAGCAGTTTAGTTTATTCTTTGTTTACTATTTTTATATGTATATCCTTCAATTGTTGTTCTGTAACTTTGCTTGGTGCTCCCATTAATGCATCTTGTGCTTTTTTGTTTTTTGGGAATGCTATTACTTCACGTATGTTTGGCTCGTCTGCTATTAGCATTACCATTCTATCAAACCCTGGTGCTGCTCCTGCGTGTGGTGGTGTTCCATACTGGAATGCATTGTATAGTGCTCCAAATCTTTTTTCTACTTCTTCTTCTGGATAGCCTGCTATTTCAAATGCTTTTACCATTATTTCTGGATTATGGTTTCTTACTGCTCCTGATGCTACTTCGTATCCGTTGCATACCACGTCATATTGGTATGCCAATATTTCTAATGGGTCTTTTGTTAATAGTGCTTCCATTCCTCCCTGTGGCATTGAGAATGGATTGTGGTTGAAGTCTATTTTTCCTTCTTCTGATAATTCGTACATTGGAAAGTCTACTATTAAGCAGAATCTATAGGTGTCTTTTTCTAATAAATCTAGTTTATTTCCTAATTCTATTCTTAAACTTCCAGCCATTTTTTGTGCTTTTTCAAGGTCGTCTGCTAGGAAGAAGATGCTGTCATTTTGTTTTACGCCCATTTTTAATAATTTTTCTTTTACTTCGTCTGTTATGAATTTTGCAATTCCTCCAGATACGTTGTTTTCATTGTCAAATTTTGCCCATGCTAATCCTTTAGCTCCTAATTCATCTATTGCAAATGTAGTCATATTATCAAAAAACTTTCTTCCTTGTTCTGCTCCATTTGGCACTACTATTGCCTTTATTGTTTTACCTTTAAATCCATTAAATTCTGTGTTTTTGAATATTTCTGTTACGTCTTGAATTATAAGTGGATTTCTTAGGTCTGGTTTGTCTGTTCCATATGTTTCCATTGCTTCTTTATATGGTATTCTTCTAAATGGTCCTTCATCTACCTTTTTGCTTGTAAAATGTTTAAAGGTTGATGTGAAAAGCTCTTCTAAAACTCCAAATACATCTTCTTGTGTGGCAAATGACATTTCGAAGTCTATTTGATAGAATTCTCCTGGTGCTCTATCTGCTCTTGGGTCTTCGTCTCTAAAACATGGTGCTATTTGAAAATATCTATTGAATCCTGATACCATTAATAGTTGTTTAAATTGTTGTGGTGCTTGTGGAAGTGCATAAAACTCTCCCGGATGTAGTCTGCTTGGTACTAAAAAGTCTCTTGCTCCTTCTGGTGATGAATTTGCTAAAATTGGTGTTTGTATTTCCGTAAAGCCTAGTTCGTCCATTTTATCTCTTACAAATTTCATTATTTTTGAACGTAGCAAAATGTTATTATGTATTTTTTCATTTCTTAAATCTAAGTATCTGTATTCTAATCTCAAATCTTCTCTAACTGAAGATATGTCAATTTTTTCTGAGTTTACTTCAAATGGAAGCACACTTTTGCATTTGCCAAGCATTGTTATTTTTGTTGCTTGCAATTCAATATCTCCTGTGGATATTTTACTGTTTTTATTGCTTCTTTCTGAAACAACACCTTCTACTGATATTACACATTCTGTTACAAGGTTTTCAGCCTCTTCATGTAAGTTGCTATCGTCACCTATTATTATTTGTGTAATTCCAAATTGATCTCTTAAATCAATAAATTTCATTGCTCCTAAGTTTCTAATTCTTTGTACCCAACCTGCTAGTTTAACAGTTTGTCCTACGTTTGCCATTCTTAATTCGCCACAAGTGTGAGTTCTGTACTCGTTCATAAATATGCCCCCTTTAAAATTATAAAACATTCAATGTGTTTTTTACATCTTTAATTATTTTGTTCATTAATTCAACTGCTTCCTTAGTTTCTTCTATTGTTGGAACGTACATTGTATCAGGATATCTTAAATCTACAGCATAGTCTGTCAGTGAGTCTATCACTCATAGAACAACACCTTCCTTCAATGCATTATATATAATATTGCCTTTTCTTGTTCTATATTCTTCTACAATATGCTTTGTTTTAACAATAACGTCTGCATCTATTCCCTGCAAAGCTAACTCTTTTCGAATACTCACTTGCATTTTTCTCATCTCTTGCACAGATAACACATCTTGAACAACAAGTAGTAAGTCATAGTCACTATTATCTTTATAATCGTTTCTAGCTCTTGAGCCAAACAATATTATGGAACTATAATTATATTTTTTTATAGTATCAAGAATGATTTTCTTAACATTGTCGTTCATAAATATGCCCCCTATTTAAATATTATTTTTTAACCACTTTATTCTTTCTTCATGAAGTTTTCTTCCAAACTCAATGCCTGGTTTTATGTTGTATTTATTTATAATGTATTCTCCATCAATAGCTTTTAGCATTTTTGTTCCTATTGAATAGAAATCATATTGTTTATCTTTGATTTCGTTTTTATCATTTTCAAAGCTTCTACTTCTATCTGAATACACTACCATTTGTAAGCCTTTTAAGCCTAATGCTGATTTGTCTATTTTTTCTATAAAGCTTACTTTTTTGGCGATTGTCATTTGATTAAAAATTCCACCTTTCATGTGTTCTAAAACAGCTGTTAGCCCCATCTTTTTCCATTCATTTGGAGTTCCTAATGTTTTGCATAAAAGCCTTAAAGGCTCAACTCCTCTTTGTTCATGGTTATAATGATGTGGATACATTTCCTTTGGTGTTCTTCCTTTTCCTAAATCATGTACTAATGTACAAAATCTAATTTTAACATCTTTGGTTATTTTAGCACTATTATCAAGTGCAAGCATTGTATGATTATAGCTATCTCCTTCCGGGTGATATTTAATTGGTTGTATTGCTCCTATTAAATCATACACTTCTTTAAAATGAACATCTAATACTTCTGCTTCTTTTAATACATCAAAAAATATTGATGGTTTGTCTGCTTCTAATGCTTTTCTAAATTCTGTAAAAATTCTTTCTTTTGATAATGTTGGTAATTCTTCTTTCAACTTGTTCATCATATTTAATGTTTTTCTAGATACTGTAAAATCTAGAACTGCTGCTATTCTTGCCACTCTATAAACTCTTAAAGGGTCTTCACTAAATCTTGAGCTAGTTGCTCTAATAACTTTATTTTCTAAATCTTCTCTTCCTCCAAAAGGGTCTATTATTTCTTTTGTTAAAACGTCTTGTGCAATTGAATTAATTGTTATATCTCTTCTTTTCAAATCTTCTTCTATTGAAATATCTTCATTTGTTTCAATTGTAAATTCTTTATGTCCTTTTCCAACCTTTATTTCTTTTCTTGCTAGTGCAAATTCTTTTCCGTCTAAATCAAAAACTTCAAAAGATTTTCCCCTTACTCTAGCCATTGGAAATAAATTTAGAAATTTTTCAAAAGTAAAGCCAGTTATGCAATAGTCTTCATCTTTAATGGGTTTATTTAAAATAGCATCACGTACAGCACCGCCTACCAAATAGGTGTTACCACCATTTTGTTTGATTTTTTTTGCTATTTTTTCTATTTCCATTTTTCCTCCTAAAAATATTACATTTTATTTTATCTCTAATATCCCCAAATGTCAATACTTGAATAAAAAAAATAAGCTATGTTTGTTTTATTTTTTTATGATTATTTTGTGATAAAATTCCATTGTTTATTTTAGGAAAATGTCCCAAATTCATCATCTATATTTTAATAATTTTTTACCTTTGACACATCCTTGGAAATTATCTTCGTTCAAGCTACAAATGGCAAAAGCACATCAAAAGCATATGTACACATAAATTTTTCTCCTGGTTTCTTTGTTTTCTTTCTTTTTCATAAAAGAAAGAAAATGCCTGCCCGGCATAAGGGCAAAAAAGCGAGATTATTTTTCCGCTTATGTTTAAAAATTTTTAGGACATTTTCCCAAAATATTGACACCTATTAGTGGAATTTTATAACTTAAAAAGTCCTCTCGGACTTTTTTTAATTTTTGTTTTCTTTTATCAATTTTTCATAGCACTTCCTACATAAAGGCATATAACAATTGTCTCCAACTAATACATCTCCTGTTTTATTTTCTCCCTTGAAATAAGTATATATTGCATTATCGCTGTGGCAGTTTTCGCATACAGCTGTAAGCATTTGAACATTATCTGCCATACATAGTAGGTCTCCCATTTTTCCAAAAGGTTTTCTTTCTGATGTTAAGTTTAAACCTGATATATAAAATTTTTTTCCCTTTTGAGCTAGTCTATTAAGCTCTGCTAAATCTCCTTTTAGGAATTGGAATTCGTCTATTACATAAACATCCGCATCATATTGTTTTATTTCATCAACATTGTTTATTGCAATAGCACTCAGTTTATAGCCTTTTCTACTTACTACTTCTTGGTTAGAGAATCTATCATCTAGTTTTGGTTTAAATACTTTTACGTCTTTTCCTGCTATTTGCTGTCTCTGTGCTTCATCTAATATCTTTTGTGTTTTTCCACATTTCATTGGTCCTGTAAATACATTAATATCTCCCATTTTTAGTCCAACCCCTATTCTAAAAATTGCTATGATTATTATATATATTATTTCGAATTTTGTAAAGAGATTTTGAATATTTTTGTATTTTTATTTTTTATTTTCTGTATCCTTACAGTTATGTTTAAAACACGGCATAACAAAAAAAGAAAGAGTGTTGCCGAAAGTTTTTTAACTTTGTCAACGCTCTGGCGTTTCTTCTTAGAAACGTTTTTTATTGTATTATGCATTTGCTTTTTTTACTAGTTCTGCAAATGCGTTGCTGTCGTTTACTGCTAGTTCTGCTAGCATTTTTCTATTTATTGTAATATTGTTTTTCTTTAATCCGGCCATTAATTTGCTATATGTTGTTCCGTTTAGTCTTGCTGCTGCATTTATTCTTGTTATCCATAATTTTCTGAAATCGCTTTTTTTGTCCTTTCTTCCAACATATGCATATGACATTGATTTTAATACTGCTTGTTTTGCATTTCTAAATCTAATACTTTTTGCTCCAAAATATCCTTTTGCTTGTTTTAATACTTTTTTATGTTTTTTTCTTGTTGCTATTGCTGATTTTACTCTTGCCATTTTATTATCCTCCTTCTAATTAGTTTCCATATGGTAACATCTTTTTAATTCCTGCTTCACATGTTTTATCTGCATAAGCATTTTGAACTTTTCCTGATTTTTTTTGTCTTGTTGTTTTGTTTCCTAAAAGATGTCTTCTGTTTGATTTTGTTCTTTTTACTTTTCCGGTAGCTGTATATGAATATCTTTTTGCAGCTGCCTTATTTGTTTTTAGTTTTGGCATAATTTTTCCTCCCTTTATCTTATTTACTAGGTGCTAAGATGATAAACATATTTTTTCCTTCTAAGAAAGGTTTCTTCTCTACTGTTGAAATGTCGCTTAATTCTTCAATAAATTTGTTTAGTACATCTTCACCTGATTTTACATAGTTAACTTCTCTACCTCTAAATCTAACTGTTATTCTTACTTTGTTTCCATCTGATAAGAATTTTCTTGCGTTTTTTGCTTTGAATGTAAAGTCATGTATTTCAATGTTTGGTGTTACTCTTAACTCCTTACATTCTACTGTTTTCTGTTTCTTTCTAGATTCCTTTTCTCTTTTAGCTTGTTCAAATTTGTGTTTTCCATAGTTCATTATTTTACAAACTGGATTATCACTATTTCCTGAAACTAATACTAAATCCAAATCTTTAGAAGTAGCCATGTCTAATGCTTGGTTAATTGGTAACTTACCTACTTTTTGACCTTGTTCATCAATTACTTGAACTTCTTTAAAACGAATTTGTTCATTAATTGGTAATTCTTGTTTTATGTGATTCACCCCCAAAAAATAAAAACTTGCTCTTAAGAACAAGTAATCCACATAATATATATCTTTTTATTTAAAAGTATATAACCTTTTCCTTTATAGTTAAGGTGAGAAGTGGATAACTTCTTCTTTAATACTTTAATAGTTTACTACAAAATTCCATAAATGTCAAGAGTTTGGAAAAAAATCTCCAAACTTTTTATGAAAGAAATGTGATAATGTCTTAAGTAAAGAAATGAGAAAATGTCCCAAATTCATCATCTATTTTAATAATTTTGTTTACCTTAATTAACA
>USJO01000027.1 GCA_900555075.1 uncultured Clostridium sp. | reverse complement strand
ATAGATGATGAATTTGGGACATTTTCCTAAAATAAACAATAGGATTTTATCATAAAATAATTATAATTAGTTGAGAAAAAGTAACAAACTATTTGTATAAATTTCTAAAACTATTTATATAAATTCCTAAAAAACCTTGTTAAATACAAGGTTTTTGTGCTATAATTGATTAGTATTGCATTGCTCAGAGGTTAGTAATAATAAGACTGCATTGCAACTTTAAGGAGGGGGAAACTATGATTAAAATATATAACACAAATATGAAAACAGGTAAATTAGAAAGTGTTGAAGAGATTAGCAAAGGAGTATGGATTAATTTAGTGAACCCGTCTGATTCAGAAATAAAACGAGTTTGTACTGAAATTAATATAGAAGAAGATTTTATAAGATATCCTTTGGACTATGAAGAACAAGCGAGAATAGATACAGACGATGATAAGATTTTGTTTGTTATAGATGTTCCAATTATTGAGGATATAAAAGATGATACAACATATACTACAATGCCACTTGGTGTGATAATTGTAAGAGATGATTTTTTAATAACAGTTTCTTTAAAGAAGAACAAAATTATTGATACATTTGAAAGGGGCAGAATTAAGGGACTTTATACATATAAGAAGACAAGATTTTTATTGCAAATTTTATATTTAAACTCAGCATGCTATTTGGACAACTTAAAGAAGATTAATAAAGAGCAAGAAGCAACAGTTTTTTTATTGCAACAGAGTATGAAAAACAGAGATTTAATACAATTGTTAAATTTGCAAAACAGCTTAATATATATTACAACATCACTAAAATCAAATGAAATAGTAATGGAAAAAACATTAAGAGGAAAGATTTTAAAGATGTATGAAGAAGATGAAGACATACTTGAAGATGCAATCATAGAAAATAGACAAGCTATAGAAATGAGTAAAACATATAGCGATATTTTAACAAGCACAATGGATGCATACTCTTCAATAATTTCAAACAATCTAAATGGTGTAATGAAATTTTTAACATCACTTACAATACTAATATCAGTACCAACATTGATAGCAAGTATATGGGGAATGAACGTAGAGCTACCATTTGAAAAAACCCCATATGGATTTGGAATATTAATGGTAATTTCAGTAGTTATTGCTTTTGGAGCATATATATGGCTAAAACGAAAAGATATGATTTAAGGAGATAAGGGAAAAAATGATAAATTCAATAGGTGTAACAGTAAGGTTTGGAAAAAGAGTGCTATTTGAAGATGTAAATATTAAATTTACAAAAGGAAATTGTTATGGGTTAATAGGTGCAAATGGTGCTGGAAAATCTACATTTTTAAAGGTGCTCTCAGGAGAAATAGAACCAAGCAAAGGAGAAATTGCAATAGATAAAGGTGCAAGAATTTCTGTATTAAAACAAAATCACTTCGAATATGAAGAAAATACAGTAATAGATACTGTTATAATGGGAAACAAGGAATTATACGATATAATGAAGGAAAAAGAAGTTTTGTATGCAAAGCCAGACTTTAATGAAGAAGATGGTTTAAAGGCGGCAAAATTAGAAGAACGTTTTGGAAACTTAGATGGATGGAATGCAGAAGCAGATAGTGCAATATTGCTAAACAATTTAGGAATACCAGCAGTAAATCATTATAAATTGATGAAGGAATTAGAAGCAAAAGATAAGGTTAAGGTACTTTTAGCACAAAGTTTATTTGGAAATCCAGATGTTTTGCTGTTAGATGAACCTACAAATGACTTGGACTTAAAGAGCATAGAATGGCTACAAGAGTTTTTAATAAATTTTGAAAACACAGTAGTTGTAGTATCACATGATAGATACTTTTTAAATAAGGTATGTACACATATTGCAGATGTAGATTTTGGGAAAATAAAAATATATCCAGGAAACTATGACTTTTGGTATGAATCTAGTCAATTAGCACTAAAACAAGCAAAAGAGCAGAATAAAAAGAAGGAGGAAAAAATAAAGGAATTACAAGAATTTATTGCAAGGTTTAGTGCAAATGCTTCAAAATCAAAACAAGCAACTTCAAGAAAAAAATCACTAGAGAAGATAGAACTAGAAGAGATTAAGGCGTCAAATAGAAAATATCCATATATTGATTTCAAACCAGATAGATTGCCAGGAAACGAAATTCTGAAAGTAAAAAACATTTCAAAAACAATAAATGGAGAAAAGATATTAGATAATGTTTCTTTTAATGTAAGACCAGGAAATAAAATTGCAGTAATATCAGATAATGAACTAAGAACAACCGTGCTATTTCAAATAATTGCAGGAGAAATTATTCCAGATGAAGGAGAAATAGAATGGGGACAAACAATTACAAATGATTATTTCCCAAAAGATAATAATTACTTATTTGAAAATAAAGAAACATTAGTAGACTGGCTTAGAAAATATTCAAAAGATCCAGATGAAACTTTTATTAGAGGATTTTTAGGAAGAATGTTGTTCTCAGGAGATGAAGCTTTAAAAAATGTAGATGTATTATCAGGAGGAGAAAAGGTTAGATGTGTTTTATCAAAGCTAATGTTATCAGGAGCGAACTTTCTGGCTTTTGATGAGCCAACCAACCACTTAGATATGGAGGCAATAACAGCATTAAATGAAGGTTTAAAGAATTTTAAAGGAAATATAATATTTACATCTCATGACCACCAACTAACCCAAACAGTTGCAAATAGAATAATAGAAATAGGACCAGAAAAAAAATTTGATAAAGATATAACTTATGATGAATATTTAGAAAAAAAGGACACCGTTCAGTAAGAACGGTGTCTTGCTCTTGTTTAGTCCAAGTGATTCCAATGAAAATTCCTAAAAACAACGTTATCTTGGATAAAGCTAGGAATGTCTTGCGCTGGAATTATGAACTTTTTACCACAGATAGGACATTGTGTAAAGTACACTATTTCAGAATTTTCATTCCTTGTCCGATAAAAGTCCTTAGCTGTTTCTGGAGAAAAGTCTGTTCCACAAGAACACTGCACATCTAAAGGCCAAGTCCAGTTCACAATGAAGTTTATTTTCATAAAAACCTCCTGCTCTAAGAGCTATAATTGATTTAACATAGCGCTAAACCTAAGTATATTGTACCATAATTTACATAAAAATGCAAATTTTAATGTAAATTTTACCAAAAACCTTGACAAATAACAAAAAATAGTGTAAAGTAGAATAGCATTACAAATTTTAAAAAGGTGAAGTAGTTATGGATAGAAAAGTTGAAATTAGCATGCTTTGCGAAATTTATGGAAAGCTATTAACTAAAAAACAATTAGATATTATGGATAACTATTATAACCTAGACTTGTCTCTTTCAGAGATTGCAGAGAATGAAGGCATTACAAGGCAAGCTGTAAGAGATATAATAAAGAAGGGGGAAAATAAACTTTTCGAATTTGAAGAAAAGCTAGGAATTATGAAAAAAACGATGAAGCAAGAAGAAAAAATAGCAGATATATTATCTGAGCTGACAAAAATTCAAACAAAGTTTACAGATAAACAAATTGCAGAAATACTAGAACATATTAAAACTGAACTTAACTGTGTTGTCTAAAAAAACGAAAAAATGGAGGTATATACAAAATGGCTTTTGAAGGTTTATCTACAAGATTACAAGAAATAACAAGAAAACTTAGTGGTAAAGCAAGAATTACTGAAAATGATTTAAAAGATGTAATGCGTGAGGTAAAGCTAGCTTTGCTAGAAGCGGATGTTAACTATAAAATTGTAAAGGAATTTATAGCAGAAGTAGAGAAAAAAGCCTTAGGTCAAGATGTATTAAAATCATTAACTCCAGGACAACAGGTTGTGAAAATTGTAAGGGATGAAATGACAGAACTCTTGGGAGGAGTAACAAGTAGAATTAATTTTACTCCAAACCCACCTACAATTATAATGCTTGTAGGACTTCAAGGTTCTGGAAAAACCACAACTTGTGGTAAACTTGCAAATCTATTAAGAAAACAAGGTAAAAAGCCATTACTTGTAGCATGCGACGTATATAGGCCAGCTGCTATTAAACAATTACAAGTAGTAGGAAGTCAATTAAATATTCCAGTATTTGCAAATGAAAATTCAAAAGATGTAGTGCGTATAGCAAAACAAGCCATATCACAGGCTTATTCAAAGTTAAATGATGTGATTATACTAGATACTGCGGGACGTCTTCATATAGATGAAGAACTAATGCAGGAGCTAAAAAATGTAAAGTCAAATGTTAAACCACACGAGATACTATTAGTAGTAGACTCAATGACAGGTCAGGATGCAGTAAATGTAGCACAAACTTTTAATGAAAATTTAGGAATAGATGGGGTTATACTTACAAAGCTAGATGGCGATACACGTGGAGGTGCAGCACTTTCTGTTAAGAAAATTACCGGAAGGCCAATAAAATTTGCAACAAATGGTGAAAAGCTAAGTGATATAGAAGAATTTCATCCAGATAGAATGACATCAAGAATTTTAGGCATGGGAGATATGCTTTCAATAATAGAGAAAGCTGAAGAGGCTTTTGATGCTGAAGAAACATTAAAGCTAGAGAAGAAACTTAAAAAACGAGAATTTGATTTAGATGATTATTTAGTTCAACTGAGACAAATGAAAAAAATGGGTTCATTCTCATCTCTCTTAAAAATGATACCTGGAATGAATAAGTTTGGAGATATAAAAGTAGATGATAAAGAATTTGTGAAGATTGAGGCAATAATATGCTCAATGACTGCAAAGGAGAAAAAAAACACCAGACTTCTAAATGCAAGTAGACGTCAAAGGATTGCAAAAGGAAGTGGAACAAAAGTACAGGACATAAATAAATTTATAAGCTCATACGAAACAACACAAAAATTAATGAAAAAAATGCAAAATAATAAAGGCGGAATGAAAAATGCTTTAAAAGGCTTAGATATGAATAGCCTTAAAAATTTAAAATAGTTATTAATTTTTTAAATTTATTATGTAGGAAAGTTCTCCTTGGAATTGACTTCAATAACAAGAAAAGTTTCCTATATATGTCGGAATGCGAAGCATTCTTGACAAAGTGAAATGAAGTTTCACTTTTCTTATATAAAAAATAAAAGGGAGGATTTAAAATGGTAAAAATAAGATTACAAAGAGTAGGAAAGAAAAAAGCACCATTCTATCACATAGTTGTTGCTGATTCAAAATCTCCAAGAGATGGAAAAATAATTGAACAAATTGGAACATACAATCCAATGACTAATCCATCAGAAATCGTTTTAGACAAAGAAAAAGTCGAAAAATGGATCAAAAATGGAGCAAAACCAACAGAAACAGTTAAGCATTTAATTGAAATGTAAGCCATTACTTTGGAAAAGGGAAAAAATAAAAGTAAAGAAATTAAAAACAAATTTTAAGGAGGCAAATATGCAAGAAACATTAGAGACAATAATAAAAAGTTTAGTAGAATTTCCTGAACAGGTTTCTGTTAAAGAGGTTGCAGGAGAAAAATCAATTGTATTTGAAGTAAAAGTAGCAGATACAGATATGGGAAAAGTAATTGGTAGAGAAGGTAAAATAGCCGCTGCAATAAGAACAGTTATGAAGGCTTTAGCTGCTAAAGAACAAAAAAGAGTTTCTGTAGAATTTATAGGATAATTATATATGGAAGAATATTTAGAAATTGGTCAAATTGTGAATACAAGTGGATTAAAGGGTTTTTTAAAGGTAATACCATTAACAGATGATATTACTAGATTTGAAGATTTAAAAACAGTATATATTCAAGAAAAAAAGGATTTAGTAGAATTTAAAATTCAAGAAGTTAAATATAGCAAAAATATGGTACTATTAAAATTAGAAGGAATAGATGATATAGGCGAAGCTGAAAAGTTTAAGAATTTCTATATTAAAATAAATAGAAAGGATGCTGTAGAGCTTGAAGAAGATTCATATTTTATTGTAGATATTATTGGATGTAAAGTTTTTACAGATGAAAATGAGTTTTTAGGGAAAGTAATCGATGTATTCCAAACAGGAAGTAATGATGTTTATACTGTAAAAAATAATGAAGATAAAGAAATTTTACTTCCAGCAATAGAAGATGTTATAAAAGATATTGATATTGCAAATAAAAAGATAGTAGTAAAGTTAATGGATGGGTTAATATGAAAATAGATGTATTAACGCTCTTTCCAGAAAGCTTTGAGCCAATTAAACAAAGCATTATAGGAAGAGCATTAGATAAAAAAATAATAGATATTAACTTAATAAATATTAGAGATTTTTCAAAAGACAAACACAAAAAGGTAGATGATACTCCATATGGTGGAGGTGCCGGAATGGTAATAAGACCAGATGTTGTATATGATACCTACAAAAGTGTTTATGAGAAAAATGCAAAAACAATATATTTAACACCTCAGGGAAAAACTTTAGACCAGAAAAAAGTTCAAGAATTAAGTAAAGAACAACATCTCATTTTAATTTGTGGGCATTATGAGGGAATAGACCAAAGGGTTATTGATGAAATAAATCCAGAGGAAATATCAATAGGAGATTATGTGCTAACAGGAGGAGAACTTCCTGCAATGGTGCTTATAGATGCAGTTTCAAGATATGTAGATGGAGTTTTGAACAGTAATTCAATTGAAGAAGAATCATTTATAAATAATATTTTAGAATATCCACAATATACAAGACCAGAAAAATTTTTAAAAAGAGAAGTACCAGAAGTTTTAAAATCTCGGAAATCATCAAAAAATAGATGAATGGAGAAAAGAGCAATCAATAAAAATAACAAAACAAAAAAGACCAGATTTATTCCAGAAATGGAAAGTAAAAGGTTAGAAATAAAGAAGGGAGGATATCAAATGGATATCATAAAATCAATTGAGCATGAGCAAATGAAAAATAAAATACCAGATTTAAAAGTTGGTAATACGGTAAAAGTTTATGTAAGAGTAAAAGAAGGAAACAGAGAAAGAATCCAAATTTTTGAAGGAATAATAATCAAAGTACAAGGAGGAGGAATTAACAAGACATTTACAGTTAGAAGAATAGCTTCAGGAGTAGGTGTTGAAAAAACATTCTTAATTCACTCACCAGCAGTTGAAAAAGTAGAAGTAACAAGAGTAGGTAAAGCAAGAAGAGCAAAATTATTCTATTTAAGAGACAGAGTTGGAAAATCTGCTAAGACAAAAGAACAAGTAGGAGCAAGAATTGAAACTAATGAAATAACGCTTAAAGAAGATATAGCAGAAGAAGTAGCAGAAGAAATAGCTTCAGCTCCAGAAGAAGCCCCAGCAGTAGAAACAGAAGCGCCAGTTGTAGAAGAAACAGTTGATACAGTAACCGAAGAGGCTACAGATACAGTAACAGAAGAAACTACAACAAAGGAAAATAAATAATAAAACGGGAATAAGTACAAGTGTAACTGAGTAACCTATTAATGTAAAACTAGGAGGGAAATATGAATTATTTACTTAAAACTACATTAATAGGTTTATTTTTTGGCACTTTTGGGACTACTATTGGAGGCATTATAGGTGTTACCTGGAAAAGAAACTCTAATAGATTTTTAAGCTTTATTTTGCAACTTGCGGCTCGGGCTTATGATGGCTATAATTTGTTTTGACTTAGTTCCTGAAGCAATAGGTATGGCAGGAGTTGTAAATACAATAATTGGCACTTTATGTGGAGTTATAATAATGCTTTTTTGCGATAGCTTTATTAAAAAAAGACATACAAAGGCTGGAAATAATTCATTATTAAATACAGGCATCATAGTAGGGATAGGTTTAGCGTTGCATAACTTCCCAGAAGGATTGGCAATAGGGTCAGGATTCGGAGCATCAATCAAACTAGGATACTCATTAGCAATTGCTATTTTGCTTCATGATATTCCAGAAGGATTATCTATGTCTATTCCAATGAAAAATGGAGGAATGAGTAAAACAAAGGCCTTAAATTATACATTTTTATCAGGAATTACAACAGGAATAGGAGCATTTTTCGGAGCGTGGGTCGGTCAAATTTCAGATGGGATGATCAGTACTTGTTTGGCAATTGCAGCAGGTGCAATGTTATACATAGTTTCAGGAGAGCTAATACCAGAGTCTAATAAATTATATAAGGGTAGAATAGGATTTATAGGAAATATTATTGGATTTACTTTAGGCATAATTGCATTTAATGTATGAGATTTTAAAGACAGATTTTTATAAATTAGATTCATAATAACACATTAAAAATTACTTAGATCATATTGTACAATATGTTTTTTTGTTGAAAGATTATAAATTGATATAATTATACAGGGAGTAATGACACATAAATTTATATAAATATATATTGCAACATTATTACAAAAATATTACAAAAATATTACAAATACTCTTGACTTTTTTCAAAAAACATAATATTATTATATCGGTAATTTTAAAAAATGGAGGAAGTATTTTGGCTTGTCGGAGATATAATTGTAGGAATAGATATTGGAACCTCCAAAGTAGCAAGTGTTATTGCAGAAATTAATAATTTTAATCAATTAGAAATTATTGCAACAGCAGAGTGCAAATGCTTTGGAATGAAAAAAACTAAGATTACAAATGAAGATGAAATTGCCTCTGCGATAGAAAAGAACATTTCAGAAGTAGAAGCACAATCAAAGATAAAAATAAATTCAGCCTATGTGACTATACCTGGAAAATACGTACAAATAGTTCAAAATAGTATAGTTAAAGAGGCAAAAGATAAATTTGCTGGAATAACTTCAAAGGATGTAAATTCAGCTATGCTTCAACTAAGAGATATAGACCTTCCAGATGACAAAGTAATAATTGATATTATTAAAAATCAATTTTCCATAGATAGTGGAAGAGTTGTAGAAGATCCTGTTGGAGCATTAAGCTCAACTGTCACAGTAACTGGACAAGTTATACTTGCAGATAAAGAATATGTAAGACAATTAACTAGTATATTCAAAAAAGCAAATATTGAAGTGGATGGAGTAATACCAAATGTTCTTGCACAAAGGTCTGTAATATTAGATGTAAATGAATTAAATGATAATGTAATGATAGTAGATATAGGCGCTGGAAATACAGATATTGGAGTGTTTAATGGAAAAGATTTTGTATATGCAAATACAATTCCATTAGGAGGAGACAACATTACAAGTGATATTGCACAAGTTTTTTACATATCTGAAGAGGAAGCGGAAAGGTTAAAAAAGCAATATGCGTTAGCTCTAAAATCATTTATAGACAATGATACTGATATATTGCTTTCTACATATAAAGGCGATGAAAAGAATAAGAAAATAAAAAGCTCAGACCTTATCGAGGTTATAGAAGCAAGAATAGAGGAAATTTTTAGCTTAATTAATAAGCAAATAACTTCTTTGGGAATTAAGTCTAATATAAATAATGTTATACTAACAGGACAAGGAATAACTTGTATAAGTAAAAGCGATGTGGCAGGCAAAATTGTTTTAAATATACCAGTAAAGATAGCAACTGGAAGGATGACAAGTATTGTAAAGCCAGCATATAGGTCAAGTTATGCTCTTGTTAGATATGTATCGAATAGACCATATGCAAAAAATGTAGCAAGCAGAATAGATGTTAAATCAAATGAAAACTTTATGAAAACTATACTTGAAAGAATTAAAGAATTCTTTTATACCTAAGTTTTTAATTTTTAATAATATATAAGAAAGGGAGGAATTTGCATTATGACAGAATCAGAATATGAAGAAAACAATTATATGATGGATGGTACAGCTTTAATAAAAGTTGTGGGAGTAGGAGGAGCAGGAAATAATGCTATAAACAGGATGATTGAATCAGGCATAAAGAATGTAGAGTTTATAGGAGTAAATACTGATAGACAAGACTTACAAAAATCAAAAGCAAGTACAAGAATACAAATAGGAGAAAAATTAACAAGAGGTTTGGGAGCAGGAGCTAATCCAGATATAGGGGCTCAAGCAGCAGAAGAAAGCAAATCTGAAATAGCAGAGGTTCTACGTGGTGCAGATATGGTATTTGTTACAGCTGGTATGGGAGGAGGAACAGGAACTGGAGCAGCTCCAATAGTTGCAGCAACTGCTAGAGAACTTGGAATACTTACAATAGGTGTTGTTACAAAACCATTTACCTTCGAAGGAAAGAAAAGACTTAATCAAGCAGAAAAGGGAATTGTGAACCTAAAAGAAAAAGTTGATGCATTAGTTGTAATTCCAAATGATAAATTATTACAAATAATTGATAGAAAAACAACAATTGTAGAAGCATTTAAAATGGCTGATGATGTTTTAAGACAAGGTGTTCAAGGTATATCAGATTTAATTTCAGTACCAGGACAAATAAACTTAGATTTTGCAGATGTTAAATCGATAATGTTAAATACAGGTATGGCACATATGGGTATAGGTAGAGCAAGCGGAGAAAACAGAGCAGAGGATGCTGCAAAACAAGCAATTCAAAGTCCATTACTTGAAACATCAATAGAAGGAGCAAGAGGAGTAATTATAAATATTACTGGTGGACCAGATTTAGGCTTACAAGAAGCAAATACAGCAGCAGAACTAGTTCAACGTAGTGTAGACCCAGAAGCAAATATTATCTTTGGTGTTGTAACTGATGATAATTTAGGTGATGAAATCCAAATTACAGTTATTGCAACAGGTTTTGAAAAAGATGATAATGTATCTTCAATAGGTGTTGAAAGTTTAGTAAATAATACTTGGAATAAAAAAATAAATTCAATACCAACATCTCAAGATAATAGAACTGATAATCAAAATGATTTAGATATTCCATCTTTTTTAAGAAAAAAGGGAAATAAAATATAAGTAAATAGAAATAAAACAAATAAAAAAAGAAATAGTCTATTTTAGTAGATTATTTCTTTTTTTCGTCCCTATAAAATGACAGACTTTGCACATTAAAAGTAGTACAATTTTTCTTAAGAGGTAAGGAAATGACTCTGTATGTAGATATAGTCTTTTTGGAAAATGTATTTATGAATTCAATAATATTGCTTGCTACAGGAGTTATTTTAAAAGACAAGACAAGGATTATAAGAAACCTTATATCTAGCTCAATAGGTGCAGTATATGCAATTATTATTTATACTTCACATATAGAAATATACTCAAATATTTTTTTAAAGATAATGTTATCTTTAGTAATAGTATACATAGCATTTAAACCACAAAATACAAAATCTTTGTTAAAACACTTAATAATTTTTTACTTAACTTCTTTTACCTTTGGAGGAGTAGCTTTTGCACTATTATACTTTGTAAGACCCCAGGATATACTGCTTCAAAATGGAGTCTTAATAGGGACATATCCAATAAAAATGATTTTAATAGGTGGAATTGTTGGCTTTGTAATTATTACAATTTCATTTAAAAATATAAAGGGTAAATTAAAAAGAGAGGATATATACTGCAATGTAAAACTAAATGTAGAAGAAAAAACAAAAATCATAACAGCATTAATAGATACAGGAAATTTTTTAAAAGATCCAATAACAAAAATACCAGTAATTGTTGCCGAAAGAGAAAGTTTAAAGGGATTATTTCCAGATGAGATATTGCTTAATACTTCAAAAATTATAAATGGTGGGAGTATAGATTTAGGAGAATATGCATCAAAGGTAAGAGTGATACCATTTAAATCTTTAGGAAAAGATAATGGGCTACTTTTAGGAATAAAAATAGATGAGGCATATATTGAATATCAGGATAATGTATATGAAATTAAAAATGTTATTATTGGAATTTATAATGGTATTTTAAGTAGAAACAGGAAATATGTAGGACTTGTGGGACTGGATGTTATTAATGAATAATAGAGTTAGGCTTTATAGTATTTTTTTGAAAGGATGGAAGAGTATGGATTTTTTCGAAATTTTAAAGAGTAAGATTAGGAAGTATTTTAGATTTGGAGAGTTTGACGATGATGGAATTTTTTATATTGCGGGAAGTCAGACCTTGCCACCTCCGTTACCTTCAGATGACGAAGAAAAGATGCTAAAAAGATTGGAACAAAATGACTTTGAGGCCAGACAAGTTTTGGTAGAACATAATTTGAGATTGGTTGTGTATATAGCTAAAAAGTTTGAAAATACAGGAATAGGAATAGAGGATTTGATATCAATAGGTACAATTGGACTTATGAAGGCAATAAATACATTCAATAAGGGTAAAAACATTAAACTTGCTACATATGCATCACGTTGTATAGAAAATGAAATTTTAATGTATTTAAGGCGAAGCAGTAAGATTAAAGGAGAAATATCTATAGATGAACCACTAAATCAAGATGGAGATGGTAATGAATTATTATTATCAGATATACTTCGGAACGGATGATGATGTTACTTCAAGAGCAATGGAGGAAGAGGTTGATAGATTTTTATTAAAATCAGCCATATTAAAGTTGAATTCCAGAGAAAAGAATATTATGGAGCTTAGGTTTGGGTTTAACAGTGGAGTTGAAAAAACGCAAAAAGAGGTTGCAGATATGTTACGGAATTTCACAAAGTTATATTTCCAGATTAGAAAAGAAAATAATGAATAAAATGAAGAGGGAAATAATGAGTAAAACAGGATAAAAACAAAAAATAATAACAATGTACTTGCAAAAAATCATATAATGAAGTAAAATATATATATAATGTAAAAGAGAGAAGTGATAAGTATGAAAGTGTATGATAAAGAAATGTATAACAAACAGGAAAGTATAAGAACAGTAATAATTTTTATAATAGTATTTTTATTAGGTTTTTTTGCTGGTTATATGGCTCATTCTTTTAATGAAACTCATAAACCAGATAATACAAATAGTACTTATATTGTTCATAATACGAAGTAATTATATATTTGTAAGAGGATCTTTGGATCCTTTTTTTTGTATAGGAAATTTGAAGATTTTTACGTATATCACAAGAAAACTTACATCAAAAAGACTTGCTAATGTAGCTTTGACACTTTTCTTATATGCATAATAGATGTAATTTAATCATAAACTTATTATGGGAGGATAAGGTAAGGAGGAAAGAGATTATTAATTTAGTAGGAGAGTTTTATGCAAAGTGCAATTATTAATATAATTAATAGATTTGGATATTTAGGAATAGTAGCATTAATAGCAATTGAAAATATTTTTCCTCCAATACCGTCAGAAGTGATTTTAACGTTTGGAGGTTTTGCTACAACAATATCTAATATAACAGTAACTGGTGCAATTATTACAGCTACAATTGGCTCTGTTTTAGGTGCAATTGTGCTATATTGGGCTGGTAGGGTTTTAAATGAGGAAAGAATATATAGATTTACCGAAAGTAAAGCAGGGAGGCTTTTAGGTTTAAAGAAAGAAAATATTCATAAAGCATTTAACTGGTTTAACGGCAAGGGTCAATATGCTGTGTTCTTTGGGAGGTTTATACCTATTGTAAGAAGTTTGGTATCAATTCCAGCAGGGATGGCGAAAATGCCGATGGCACCTTTTTTAATACTAACAACAATTGGTAGCATAATTTGGAATACAGTATTAATAGTGTTAGGAAGAATAGCAGGAGAATCTTGGAACATAATTGCTAAGGTGGTGGGTGGATATTCTGACATTGTTTTAATTGGCTTTATTGCTTTATTTATTCTAGGTTTTGCAATGTTTTTTTTCAAAAGGAAGGGTAAGATAAAAATAATTAGAATAAAGAAAAATAAATATAAAAAAAATCTTGAATAATAATGAGAGATTTGATATACTTAGACTATATTAATAAATTTGGAGGTAAATGATATGACACCACATAATGAAGCAAAGAAAGAAGATATTGCAAAAATTGTTTTAATGCCAGGAGATCCATTAAGAGCAAAATATATTGCAGAAAACTTTATGGAAAATGCAAGACTTGTAAACTCTGTTAGAGGAATGTTTGCATACACAGGAACATACAAAGGGAAAGAAATTACAGTAATGGGACATGGAATGGGAATACCAAGTGTAGGAATTTATGCACACGAATTATTTAAGTTCTATGATGTAGATTGCATAATAAGAATAGGAAGTTGTGGAGGATACATTCAAGATCTAGAGCTAAAAGATATAATCGTAGTAAATGAAGGATATAGTGAATCAACATTTGCAGAGATTTATGATGGAAATAAAGAGCATTCAATAGCAGCAAAAAATTCTTGCAATGATGTTATTCTAGAAACAGCTAAAGAAATGAATTTAAGCGTAGTACAAGGAAATGTACATAGCACAGATGCATTTTATTCAGAAACAGCAGATCTAAAGGAATTATATGAAAAATATGGATGTATAGCAGCTGAAATGGAATCATTTGCATTATTCGAAATAGCAAATCATTTAAACAAAAAAGCAGCTTGCATATTATCTGTTACAGATTCACTTGTAAAACCAGAACAGTTAACACCTCAAGAAAGACAAACAGCTTTGGTAAATATGATAAAATTAGGATTAGAAACAGCTATAAAATTATAAAAAAACACCCTAGATTAATATCTAGGGTATTTTTTATTCACATTCAACATAATTAATGTCCAAATTATTTAATGCTTTTATGTTTATATATACACCTGCACCTACAAATTTTCCTCCACATTTTTGAATTAATTGTTTAGAGGCTTCTAGAGTGCCACCAGTTGCAAGTACATCATCTATAAAATAGAAATTTTTATTCTCATAATTACTATTTGTTGGTAAGCATAAAGAATCTTTACCATATTCTTTATAATAATCAACAGATAAAACTAAATTGTCTGGCAATTTACCAGGTTTTCTAATAGGAACAAATCCTAAATTTAATTTGTTTGCAACTGCTGTTCCAAAAATATATCCTCTTGATTCAGGGGCTATGATATAATCCGTATTTGTTGGTACTTTTGAACTCATCTCATCAATGATTTTTGAAAAGTCATCTTTATCAGCAAGTTTAGGAGAAATATCAATAAACCTTACTCCTTTTACAGGGAAATCTTCAATAAATCTTAACTCAGCCATAAGACCACACACCTATCTTTAAAAAATTTACGTATAAATTATAACATAAAATGACATAATAATACAATACATAGTAAGTAAAAATAGTGTAAAATAATTTCGGGGAAATTTTAAAATAAAAAAATAAGATACTCCCA
>USJO01000026.1 GCA_900555075.1 uncultured Clostridium sp. | reverse complement strand
CATAAATTTTACCATTTATCGCTGCTTCCTTCCGGACCTGACGAGGTTCATAGCTTTTTATTGAATTACTTTCCATACAAAGGTTAACTTTATAGATATTATTATATAATGGGTTTTAAAATTTATCAAGTAGTTTTATGAAAATTTTATATTCTTTTGAATATTGTTTTCATATTTGTTTCCTCTAATGTTTCGATTCCGTTCTCAAAAATATCTCCTGTTGGTAAATCTAGTGTTATTTTAGTTTTTAATTTCAAATCACTTTCTAGTTCTATTATTAAATCAAAATATACTTTATATGATAATCTTTCTTTTCCTATTTGTCTTAATAAAGTCCCATCAACTTTTACTGTTTCATTTTCATTGTATTTTAGTTTTTGTATATTGCTTTCTATTATTGAAAATTCTATTATTCCACCTTGATTTGAGATTTCTAAATTTTCTCCTTTTAGATACGTCTCTTGTGCTCCAACATATTCTAAGTTGTTTTGTATTTTGTATTCTTCTTTATAATCATATAGTTTTGCACCTCTTGATGGTCTATATATTTCTATATCACCTATTGCTTGTTTTTTATCTATTTGAATATTGTTTATTGTTATCTTTCTTATTATGGCTTCTTTTTTGTATTCTGGATTTTTTATAATGGATATTTTTATATCATTATTTTGAATTATATCTGCATTATATACTCCATCTATTAGCTCCAAATTTTCCGTTTTAGCAGAACTTACTACTATCATTTTTGATATTTTAAATGGTGGTACAGCCTCTCCTTCTACTTGATATTTATACATCATAAAAAATACCACTATTAATGCTATAGTTAATATTACTGCCAATATATATGCACCTATGTTTATTTTTTTGTCTTGATTTATTATCATTATTAATCACTTTCCTTTAAATTTTTATCAATTTTTTTCTTATTTTTTTGAAAAATTCCTTTAAAATTTGCTCACTTTCTTCTTTCATTATTCCATATTCTATATTTACATCATATTCTTCCTTATATTTTTGGATGTCTATTTTTTCTTTTTTCTTTGGATCTAATGTTCCTATATATATATTCTTTATCCTTGATGAAACTATTGCTCCCATACACATATTACATGGTTCTAATGTTACATATATATCGCAATCTATTAATCTCCAATTATCTAATTTTTTATTTGCTTTCTGTATTGCTAGAATTTCTGCATGTGCTAGGGCTGTTTGTTTGGTTTCTTTTAAATTATGTGCTCTTGCAATAATATTTCCCTTTTTTACAATTACTGCTCCTACAGGAATTTCTTTCTTTGCATAAGCCTTTTTTGCTTCCTTTAGAGCTTCTTTCATAAAATTTTTTTCCATATATCCCCTCTCATTTTTTTGTATTATAACACGAAATAAAAATAATGTAAACTTTTTTGACTATTATTTGCTAAGTTTTACATAATGTGGTATAATGTATATGAGTTCCCATAAGGGGAATCTATACTCTTTAAGAGTTGATAAATATTATAAAACCACGAATTGTGGGAAGGAGGAAAACATGAATACAATTAAAGAGCCTAGTGATCTTAGAACTGTTTCCATCCGTACAAGACAGCATGGAGAAGAAAAAAGTTTTTTTTACTTGAGATTCAAGTATAATGGGAATCGTCTTCGTGCAATCGTTTATGTTGACCAGTTCGGAGTTTGTCGGATAGCTCCTTTTAGAACAAAAATTTTGCATCTTTTATATTCTCATAAATATACGAGGATACACTCTAAACCACAAGATGAACAAGACTTGGAAAATCTGCATAAATACTGGGAACTGCTTAACACAGCAATAAATAAATCGATTTTTTTAGCATGTGTTTCCGCCTAAAGTAAATGTCGCAATATCACTTGATATTGCGACTTTTAATCATAATTCTGTTAAACTTTTCTATTTGCATATTTTTTTGTATTTGATGTAAAATATAGCACATACTACTAATACTATTGAGATAATTGAGATTGATATAATCAATTTTGTGTTTCTACCTGTTTGTGGAATTTCTCCTTTTATTATTGTTTTGTCTTCATCCTTAATAGTAGGTATTTTTATTGTATTTGAAGATACATTATCCAAATCGTCTGACGTTACACCTGCAGTATTTTGGATTATTATATTATCACTTTTTATCTCATTTACAATAACTGTAAATGTTATTGTGTACTTCTCGCCTGGTTCTAAAACTTCCACAGCTTCAGATGTAATTGTTTTCATATTAGTATTTTGAATGTATTTTCCATCCTTCAATTCTACGTAAGTAGTATATTCTGGCACCTTATCATTTATCACTACGTTGTGTGCTGGAGCATTTCCATCATTTATTACTGTTATTGTATATGTTATTATATCTCCCTTCTTTACTTTTGTTCCTTCTGGTATTGAGGATGTTTTTTCTAGTTTTAATCTAGGTGCTTTTGTATCATCTAGTATTGTTGGTATTTCTATTGTATTTGATGGTGTCTCTGGTATTTCATCTGTTGTTACTTTTGCTGTGTTTTTTATTATTGTATTTTCCTCTTTAATTTCATTTACTATAACTGTAAAATTAATTGTATATTTCTGACCTGGTTTTAGTTCTTCAATAGCTTCGGAAGTAATTGTTTTTATATTAGTTTTTTGAACGTATTCTCCATCTACTAGCTCCACGTATGTAGTATGTTCAGGTATTTTATCTTGAACAACAACATTATGTGCTGAAGCATTTCCATCATTATAAACTGTTATAGTATATGTTATTATGTCTCCTTTTTTTACCTTCGTGCCCTGTGGTATTGAGGATTCTTTAACAACTCTTAGTACTGGTTTGGTTAGTTTAGCTGGTATTTCTATTGTATTTGATGGTGTCTCTGGTATTTCATCTGATGTTGCTTTTGCTGTGTTTTTTATTATTGTATCTTCTTCTATTTCATTTACTATAACTTTAAATGTTGTTGAGAAGTTTTCTCCTGCTTCTAATGTTTCTTTTGCTTCTGATGTGATTGTTGTTTTTTCTGGCTTTTGTACATATTCTCCATTTTCTTCTTCAACATAAGTTGTATGTTCTGGTACTGTATCACGTATTACTACGTTGTGCGCTGGAGCATTTCCATCATTGTAAACTGTTATAGTATATGTTATTATGTCTCCTTCTTTTACCTTTGTTCCTTCTGGTATTGAGGATTCTTTAACAACTCTTAGTACTGGTTTAGTTGGTCTGGCAGGTATTTCTATTGTATTTGATGGTATGTCATCCATTTTATCTGCCGTAGCTTTAGACGTGTTTCTTATAATTGTATTTTCTTCTTCAATTTTATTTACTATAACTTTAAATGTTGTTGAAAAATTTTCTCCTGCTGCCAATGTTTCTTTTGTTTCTGATGTGATTGTTGTTTTTTCTGGCTTTTGTACGTATTCTCCATTTTCTTCTTCAACATAGGTTGTGTATTCTGGTACTGTATCATGTATTGTAACATTATGAGCATCAGTTTCTCCATCATTGTAAACAGTTATAGTATATGTTATAATATCTCCTTTTTTAACAGAATTTCCTTCAGGAACAGAGCTTTCTTTAACAATCCTTAATTCTGGAGCTGTATCTGTTTTTAGTCCTACTTTCTCTGATTCTGCTGAGCCATCAATTCCTTCATATGAATAATAAACTCCAAAATTTCCATATAATTCTTTATCATATTTTATGCTTTCATCTGTAATAAAATTATATTTGAATTCAATTTGCTCTCCAACTGGTAATTCATAATCACTTATGACAATCATATAAGATTTTATTGTTGATAAATTTGCAGGGTTTGTTTCCCAGTTGTTTGCAGTATTTGTAAGATCTGTGTCTGCATTTAAATTGCTTGAATAGTATACTGTTATTTTATCAGCATCGATATTTGATACTTGACTAATAGTACTTGTTAACTTTGTATTAATTGTTGTACCTAAATCTGTACCTAATAATACGTATTTATTGTTTATATATGGTATTCTTCCTAAAATATGTATATTTGAAGCTGGCACAGTGTGGTTATTTTGAACTATTAGGTTCATAGTTGCCTCTGTAGAATCTAAACCAATTTTGCCAGTGTTATTTTCTGAATCAGAACTTACTACACTTCCTTCTGAATCATAGTTGCTTATTTTAGAAACACAATATAATTTAGGTTCAGCTACAAAAGCTATAGAAGAAGTTGAAATGCCACAATCTGTTATAGAGTTATCTAATGTCCAAGTTGATGGATGTAGATATATATTTGCAAGTTCATTGTAATAGTGTAAAACTATATCTTCTGTGGTGGTTGGCGTATATTTATTTACTTCAACCTCTAGTTCTACTTTAAATATAGTTTTTCCATCACTATAAAGTCCTTTTTGAGTATCATGCGCTCTTAATACAAAATGTAATTTACCTCCAGAGTTTAATATACTTGCATCACTCGATGTAAATGTAAGGTCTGGCATATTATACATTGTTACATTAACTATATTTGCATTTGTTATATATTCAGGTAATTCAACATCAAAAACTGGTTCCTTCCATAAATCCGTCTCAGTATTACTATTATCTAATATTATGTCAAAAACTAAAGTCTGTACATCTGCAGTACTTTTTAATACATTAGTTTCTACATCTAGTGTTGCATCTGTTGCAGTATTTTTAAATCCAAGCGTACTTCTTGCACTTGTTTTATATATATAATTTGTAGTATCTGCAGGGTAAGAATGATAAACATTACCACTTTCATCTAGATGTGTAAAGGTTTGTAATTGAGCAATTGTATATGGCATATCTGATTGAATTTCTCTATCAAAATACACATTTAGTGTATAATTTGCAACAAGAGGTCTAGTTGTTTGTAAAATGAACTTTTCAGTTCCTCTTGCAGTACTTGTTGGTATTGTTACATAATACCCAGTTTGTCCATTCTTTGTTGTAGTAGATGTTGATGATGAAATAGTATCTACTAAGGTATAATCATCTGTATATATTTTTATTGTTCCTGATGAACCTAAATATGTATTAAATTCACTTACTGGAATGAAGAAATCTTTAATAATTACATAGTTTGTTCCATCAATATATGAGGGGAATGATGTCGTTCCAGCAAAAAAGTGTGTTTGTTCTATCTCCATTCTTTGAGAATAAACATCTCCTGTTTCTTCCAAAAAACGAATATATGTTTGTGCATGGTAAACAAGTGGATGAGAATATTTTTTCAAAGAATTAATATATAAAATTGTCTTTGGAATACTTCCTGTTATTCCACTCACATACCCTGTTAAAGTAATATTATTATTAACAGACTCAGTTACATTTATGGTTGAAGTATTTGAGTATAGTTCAATAGCTCCAGACATTTTATTTGCAATATTAACTCCTGATAGGTCTATTAGATTATATGCTGCCTCAGGATATGTATAAGAAATTATAAATTCGTCTGGTCCTCTTCTTGATGTAGCAATGTTACCAGAAAGAGGATTGTTAACAGTTATTGTTATTTGATTTGTAGATGAATTGTATGACCAATTTGAACTATCAAATTCTACATATGCTGCATTTTTGCCGTTAGTATTCATAGTTCTTACGCCTTCTACTTCTACTTTAGAAGGTGCTATTCCTTGATAAGTAGGAACATCTATAACTATTGTAGATTTTTTTACTGGAAGTATATTTGTTTTTCCATCACTATTCAATTTTGAGGTAACTGTAGTTTGCAATAATACATATTTACCGTCTGACTCATTATGAGAAACATATCTTAAAACCTCTTGGTTTAAATTCATTGTTAAGTTGGCTGTCCATCCAACATTTAAGTATATTTCCTTGGAAATATTAGTCGTATTTCCTGCTGAATCTGTATAAACAGCTGTAAATAAGATCTTACTATCCTCATTTAGTTTTGAAACATCAATACTACCTCCTAATTCTGTTGATATTTGTAGATCATACTTAAATATACTTTGAGAAGATGCTGTACTTGAAATGTTTGAAAATACTACTTTATTATTTGTAGGATCAACTAATTGTACATTGTTTCTTATATTGCTAAATGGTAGCGTATAATTAGCATTAGTTGTGCCATCTAAAGCAAGCACCTGAATAGTAGGATTAATTAATGTTCCATCAGTAACCCCGATGTTTATATGTAGCCATGGATATTCTGGATTTACATCGGCAACAATTGAATGTGTTGCATTTCCTCCTGAATCATTAAAATACGCATCGAAAATCACATTAGCATGATTGGTTAAATTATTCTGATTATTAATGTCTACTGCTAAAATACTATTTGAAGTTGATAAATATAATCCGTGCCAATACAACTAGCAAAATAAGTATCGGCATAGTAAATAATAAAAATATTTTTAAAATTTTTTTGTTTAACATATTTCCTCCATTTTAAATTAAAATAATATACATATATATTAAACCCTTTAGTATAAAGTGTCAATAGATACAATATTTTGACAAAAAAATAATAATTATAATACATTACGGAAATAAGGAGTTAGAAGCAATTGTTATGAAATATTAAATTTTTGTTACAATAACAATTTTTAAATTTTAAAAGTACACCTCATAATTTAAGGTATATTTTTTGTTTTAATTTGCAGAAAAAAAAATCTAGCTATACAAAGATATTTTCCTTACGAAAATATCAATTTAGTTAATAATAGATTGAAATATTGAATTTTTATTTGCATACTTGAAAAATATAGTGTATAATAAGAGAGTATTTTACAATGCATTTATAGCTCAGGTGGATAGAGCGCTCCCCTCCTAAGGGAGAGGCCGCTGGTTCGAATCCAGCTAAGTGCACCACCTTTATATGGTTTAAAGTCATAATGGATAGGTCTTATACCTATCCATTATCTTTATCTTCTACCTCTTTTTTTATTTTATTTGCTTTTCTTCTAATTCTTGTCATCGCCGTATCTACTGATTTTGTTTTGCAATTTAGCTTTTTAGCAATTTCCTCATAAGTTCTGTTCTGCTGATAGTATTTTAGAACATTTCTCTCATGCTCACTTAGACTTTCATTTATTGTCTTGTTTATAACATTATAATATTCCTTTCTAGCAATTTCCTCTGATGGATCTTCAACGCAATGAGCATTTAGTATATCGATTACCTCTTTATCATTTTCTTCATTTTCATCATAAACTTGGGCATTTATTGAAAAAGCTGAATTTAATGGAATATTCTTTTGCCTATTGGCTGTCTTTATTGCTGTTATTATTTGTCTTTCTATACACATATTAGCAAACGTTTTAAAAGAATTCTGTTTGTCCGTATCAAATGATTTTGTTGCTTTATATAATCCAATTAATCCTTCCTGTACAATATCTCCTTTTTCAGCACCAACTATAAAGAATTTGCTAGCCTTCATATTAACAAGTTCAGCATATTTATACATTAGATAGTCTAAAGCTTTATTGTCTCCAGCTTTTATTTGTTTAATTATTCCTTCATCTGTCATATCGTTATAGTTTCTTGCTAAACTGCTTTGAATTGTCATCTCTTTATCAGCAACCTCCTACAAACATAAATTTATTACTAATAAATCTATTTATTCGCTGTATATTAGCATTTTACCACAAGTTCCAAGGATTAACAAGGGGTTTGGGAAAAGTTTATGAATAAATTATAAGAGTTTTTCTATCTTACTCCTTCAATTTTTATCCCTCTTAATTTTCTAAAGTTATACGTAAATAAATCCCTGTTATAACTATCTTCAGTATGGCTAGCAATATAAATATGGTTGTTTTGTATATTTGCTATTATTAACGTATGCCCAAATGTAGTTCCATCAAAGCTTAGCTGTATTAAATCTCCTTTTTCTAATTCCTCCAATTTTGCTTCTCTACCATAAGGTCCTGTTTGTTTATTATTAACTAAGAATTTGTATAAATATTCCACTCCTGACCATGATGCTGATTTGTTATATCCATTTTTATAAAACCATCCATAAGTACTATAATTCATTACTTTGGCTCCTGCATATATACATTGAGAAACAAATGATGTACAGTCTCCTCCTACTGTATCAAAGTTATAGTATTTAGGATTTCGTTTATACGCCCATGTCTTTGCATATTTCACTGCCTCTTCTCTATTATATTTTCTCATAAAAAACACCTCTTACAATAATATGCTTTATTATTGTAAAAGGCTTTATTTTTAAATATTTTCATAATGTGTCCAAAGGCTAAGTATTTTGATTGTTTTTTCTTCTTCTAGTATTTGATAAACTAATCTATGCTGTACATTTATTCTTCTTGAATATGCACCTTCTAAATCTCCTACTAGTTTTTCATAAGGTGGTGGGTTTTGAAATGGATTTTGTTTAATTATTTCAATTAATTTTTTAACTTTGCTTTCTAGTTTTATTGCTTTTATTTTAGGAATGTCTTTCAGTACTTTCTTTCTGTACACGATTCTATACACTACCACTCCACCTCTTTTTCATCGACACATTCATCAATTGGCTCTTTTAGTCCTTTTATTATATCTTCTTTTAATCCTGGTATTGATGAAATATATAAAGTTTCCATTATGTTATTATAATCCTCCTCTGATAGTACAATAGCATTTCCATTTTTTGTAGAAATGTTTATTGGTTCATTATATTTTATTGTTTGGTCTAATAATTCATATATATCTTTTCTAAAATTTGTAACATTTACATTAGTCATCGCAAAGCACCTCCTGTATTTATATTATAGCGTACGTTTTAGCGTATGTCAATATATGTGTTTATTTTTTACAAATTAGATTGATATTATGCACTTTAATACAATGAGCATATACACCATCTCCTATTATTGAATTGTTTTTTGGATTTTAATTCTAGGAAGATTTCCTAGAATTTTATAGATTGAATACTGGTATTATACACTCATTTTGATTGTTTGTAAATAAATTTTTCGTTTTTTTAAAAAACACCTCTTACAATAATATGCTCTATTATTGTAAAAGGCTTTATTTTATTTATATTTCTTTATCTCAACTATTCTTTTTCCTTTTTTATTTTCTCCTAAATTAGCTCCTACTATGAATTTTCCCTTTCCTCGTATTATCAATACATCCCCTATATTTACTATTTTTGATTGCTTTGTTTCAATCTTACAATTTATTGAAACTTTTTCACTTTCGATGAGTTTTGCTGTTTCATTTCTTGATAGTTTTGTTATTTCTGATACTATGTTGTCTATCCTCATTGAGTTTGATGTTATTTTAAATATATCAAAGTCTGGTTCTTTTACTTCTATGTTGTCTATGTCTATTATTGATATTTTAGATTTTTTAAACTTGGTAGTTGTAATTAAACTGTTTTTTATGTATTCTGCGTTTTCGGCTAGGATTATTATATATGCTTTATCTTCATATACTAAAATGTCTCCCATTCTTTCTCTTATTATTCCAAATTGCATTACTGTTCCTAAATAATCTCTATGTTGATATTTGCCTTTTTGCTCGTTTGGTAGGATTATTTCAATTGCTTTTATTATCTCCTTAATATTAGATGTAGCTATTTCTTTTGTTAGTTTTTCTGGATACATTAAGAGTATTTTGCTTTCTGCCTCTTCGTATCCTCCTGTAAATATATAGTTCTTAAATTTTTGCCTTTCTAATTCTTTTTGGATGATGTTTTTTTCATTTAGGTTTAAAAAGTCTGTATATGTAATTTTATTTCTTGTTTTACAAAACTGTAATTTATCGTTTAGCTTTGCTATTATTAGTTTTTCTTCTCGATTTGTTTCCATTATTGCTCCTTCTCTATCTCCTATTATACATATTTATTAGCACTTTATCAACATTTTACTTACTTTAAATTTTATGATAAAATAGTTGCAAATTATATGAGGAGGGATTTTTTTGATTAAACCTGAAAGATTAAAAAGAGGCGATAAAGTCGCTGTTGTGAGCCTTTCTTGGGGTGGACTTGGAGAAAAGGAGATTATTCATAAATATTATCTTGCGAAAGATAGGCTTAAAAATATGTTTGGCTTGGAGCTTGTGCCAACTGAGCATGCTTTGAAGGGTTCTAAATTTACATACGAGCACCCTGAACTTAGGGCTAAAGATTGGATGGATGCTTTTAAAGACCCCAGTATTAAGGCTATTTTTTCTGCTATTGGTGGAGATGATACTATTCGTTTGCTTCCATATATTGATTATGATGTTATCAAGAATAATCCTAAAATTTTTTCTGGATTTTCAGATACTACTGCAAATCATTTTATGATGTATAAAGCTGGTGTCACTTCATTTTATGGTCCTTGCATTTTATCTGACTTTGCTCAATATGTCTCTATGTTTGATTATACTGTTGATGCTATAAATAATATATTTTTTGATGCTAACCCTCATTTTGAGATTAAGAAGTGTGATTATTTTACAAATGAACATTTTGAATGGTGTGAAGAAAATATAAATAAAGAGAAGAAAAGAATTCCTGATTCAAAAGGCTATGAAGTGTTGCAAGGCACTGGCAAAGTTTCTGGTAAACTTTTGGGTGGATGTATTGAACTTTTGGATATGATTAATGGTACCGAGATTTGGCCATCTTTAGATGAATGGAGAAATAGGATTATGTTTATTGAAACTAGCGAAGAAACTCCTAGTCCTCAAAATGTTAAGTATATTTTAAGAACTTTGCAAGCTCAAGGAATTCTAAATGCTATTAATGGTATTATTGTTGGCAAACCTAGAGGTGAAATTTATTATGAGGAATATAAGGATGTTTTAAAAACTGTGGTTGGTATAGAAGCTAAAAGGCCTGATTTGCCTATTATTTATAATGTAAATTTTGGCCATAATGAGCCTATTGGAATTATTCCTTATGGGGTTGAATGTGAATTGGATTGTGATAATAAAAAAATCACATTACTTGAAAGTGGAGTTTTATAAACTCCACTTAAACTATATATTTGATCTCGTTATTTGGAAAATACTGTTTCATTTTCTCCAAGAAAAATCTTGTGCCTTCTTCTCTTATTTGTGGTTTATACATATATTTTCCTTTGCCTCTTCCTGTCATTTTTGCCTCATCAAAAAGATTTATTGCGTTTGGAAAAGCCTCTTTGTTTATCATTTTATGAACATAGCTGTAGGTCATAAAAATTAATTCAAAAAAGGCATTGTTCTTGACTGCTGTACTTAAGTTTTTTTGTAAAAAGATTAATAAATTTTCATATTCTTCTTTCCAGTTATCCACAAAAATGATTGGTGCAATAAGAATTCCTACTTTGTAACCAGCTTCTTGTAGCTTGTTTATCGCTTTTACTCTGTTTTCTAAATTTGATGTTCCAAATTCTACCCTACGGATTATATTCTCTGGATTAACACTCATTCTTACAATTACTCTGCCTTTATGATCTAAATTTAAAATAGGGTCTACCATATCAAACTTGGTTGGAAATGTTAAATATCCTCTATTGTTATTAGCAAAATTGGGGATTGTCCATTCTAAATTGTTTGTTATTGTATTTTCTAAAATTAAATCACTATTGCTTCCTATCTCAAAAGTTAGCTCTTTTTCACTTTGATTTGATGTTTTGATTATCTTGTTTAGCATTTCTTCTCTATTTACAAAAAGCCTCAAATATGAGCATTTGTTGTAATTGCATACTAAATAGCAGTACATACACATTGCTGTACAACCAGATGAAGTATATGGCACAAGGAAGTCTGAAGTTTTGTGGTTTGGAACGAATTGATGCGTTTTTCTAATTCCAATTATTAAGTCTTTCTTCATATCTGTAAAATCGCAATTTCCTCTACATCTCATTTCTGGTATGTTGTTGTGGTTCTCAATTATCATTTTTGGAACATCTTTATATTTTTCTAATAGTTCTTGACCAAGTTTGTAGTTTGTTATATTTTCTTCATACAAAATTTCTTTTGGCATAAACATTTTGCTTTCACCTCAAGAATATTTTGGTTGATTTTTAATTTAATTATGTAATTCATAAGCAAAAAAATGCAGTCTAGGCTGCATTTTTTTCAGACTGTTGACAAAGTAAAAAAATATTTTGTTCAATAGTCTTTCTTTTTTGTGTGAAATGTTGTAAAATAATAATGTCCTTAATTAACCAATAAATGGACAAAAAAATGTGGTTTTTTCTTAGAAAAGACTGCATTTTTTCTTGCTTAATGATATAATAGTGGTGGTTAGTTAAGGAGTGGTGAGAATGTTAAATAAAATAGAAAATATTCAAAGTGAAATCATATTGTATACTTTAGAGGATTTAGTTCCTGAAGATAGTCTATTCAGAAAAATAGATAAATACATTGATTTCACTTTTATCTATGATGAAGTAAAAGATTTGTATTGCTCTAACAATGGTAGAAATTCTGTAGACCCAGTAGTTCTGTTTAAATTAGTTTTCATTCAAACTATTGATGGTTTAAAATCTATGAGAAGAACTTGTGAAAAAGCAAAAGTAGATTTAGAATACAGATGGTTTTTAGGCATTCCACTGGGAAAGAATACTCCTCATTATTCAACCTTTAGTCAAAATTACATTAGAAGATTTAAAAGTACAGATATATTTGAAAAGATATTTGTAAATATTGTTGAACAAGCTATTAAATATAATCTAGTAAAAGGCGAAACTTTCTTTACTGACTCTACTCATAAGAAAGCTAATGCAAACAAAAATAAATTTCATACTAAAGTTGTTAATGAAGTTAAGAAAAGAAGAATTTGGTTAGAAGAAGAAATAAATAACGAACGTAAAAATCAAAATAAGAAAGAATTTGATTATGAAGATGAAATTGAAGAAAAAGAGATTAAAGTAAGCAATACTGATGCAGAGAGTGGATATTATCACAGAGATAACAAAGAAAAAGGATTTATGTATTTAGATCATAGAACTGTTGATTCCAAATGTAATATAATTGTGGATTGTCATATAACGAAAGGAAATGTTCATGATTCAGTACCATACATTAGTAGGTTAGAATATATAAAAAATAAATTTGGATTTAAAATTAAAGAAGTAGGAATTGATTCAGGTTATGATACTATAGATATAAAAAAATATTTGCATGATAATAATATTTTTGGAGTAATAGCATATAGAAGATATGCAAAAGCAGAAACAACAATAAAGAAAAATAGATTTAAATATTTAAAAGAAAGTGATTGTTATGTATGTCCAGAAACAGGAGTAATCTTAGAATATACAGGTAGAATAGATAGAAACGGATATAAATTTTACAGTTCTAAAGAGAATTGTAGTAGCTGTCCACAAACAAGCGGTTGTTGCAATAAGAAAGAATACAGAACGATAACTAGACACATTTGTGAAGAATTAAATGAAGAAATGCGAGAGCGAAGATTATCTGACAGAGGAAAAGCTTTATATAAACAAAGAAAAGAACATGTCGAAAGAAGCTTTGCAGATAGTAAAAATAATCATGGATATAGATATGCTATGTATAGAGGAATTGAGAAAAATCAAAATTATACATGGCTGATTTGTGCTGCACAAAATATGAAAAATATAGCAATAAAAAAAGAAAAGGTATGGGCATAAGTCCCATATTTTAATTTATTTTATCAAAATTTTTCAAAAAAATAAAAAAATTAAAAATCAAAAAAATAAATTAAAAAAAAAGACTGTTGAACAAAATATTTTTATATACTTTGTCAACAGTCTGGCATAATGGATAGGTCTTATACCTATCCATTATCTTTATCTTCTACCTCTTTTTTTATTTTACCAAATCTAATATTTCTTCTTTATCAACTACCCCTACACTTCTTTTTACTTCTTTTCCATTTTTAATAACTACTAGTGTTGGTATCGATAATATTTGGTATTCTACTGCTAAATTTTCTTCTTGGTCTATGTTGATTTTTACTACTTTTATTTTCTCATTTTCTTCTGCCACTTCATCTACAATTGGTGATAATATTTTACATGGTCCACACCAATCTGCATAAAAATCAATTAATACTGTTTTTTCACTTTTTAAAACTTCATCTTCAAAGTTTTTTTCCGTTACTGTTATTACCTGCATTTTATTTTCCCCCATTTCATTTTCTTCTTTTTTTTGACTTTCTTGCTTTGAATTATTCTGTTTTTTATTCAAAACCATATTTGCTAAAACAAGCAAGCTTATAAAAATTATTAATACTATTATTAACGTTATTTTTTTCTTCATACTGCCTCCTAGAAAAATATCATATATATTCCCATTGTAATTAAAACGGTACCGGATATTTTTTTTATTATATTATAATTATTTTTTATAAAACCAAACACTTTTTTAAATTTTTCCATTAGAATTGCTGATATTATAAATGGTATACCAAGTCCTATTGAGTATATTAACATTAGTAAAATTCCCTTTGCTAAATGTTCTTGTTTTGCAACTAATAATAATGCTGAGCTTAAGAATGTTCCAATGCAAGGTGTCCAGCTTATTGAGAACATTATACCAAAAACAAATGCTTTTATGAAATTCAAATTTGTTGTATCTATTTTTCTCTGTTTTGTTTTATTTAGAAATTTTATTTTTATTATGTCCATATAATTTATTCCTAATATAATAACTATAACTCCAAATAGGATTTTCATATATCTTATATATCCTTTAAATGCTATTCCTATTGTACTTGCCAATATAGAAAAGAGCATAAATACAGCTGTAAATCCTAGTACAAAAGCAATTGCATTTATAGCTGTTTTTTTATTATTTTTCTCATCTTGTCCTATAAAATAGGATATATATACTGGAAGCATTGGTAATATACATGGTGATATAAAACTTGCTATACCTTCTAAAAATGTAAAGAGATACTCCATTTTTTTGCCTCACCTTTTAGTTTAGTATATATTATATATTTTTAAAAGTCAAGGCTTTATACTATTAATAAGAAAAATCTTATATATGGTCAAGGTAAAAGTAGACTTTTCCTATACAATAAAAAAAGCCCCAATACTTGGGGGACTTTTTTTATTCGCCTATTTCAATATACTTTTTGCCTTCATCTATTTTTTTTGCGTCTTCTTTTGGGAATGTAATTTCTAGTGTTCCATTCTTAAAGCTTGCTTTAATGTCTTCTTCTTTTATGTTTTCTCCGGCATAATAACTTCTTGAACATTCTCCGAAGAATCTTTCTTTGTGAATATAATTACCATGATGTTCATTTTCTTCTTTGTGTTCTTCTCTTTTTGCTGTTACTGTTAAATATCCATCTGTTAAATCAATTTTAATGTCTTCTTTGTTATATCCTGGTAAGTCAATATCTAGCACATAATTGCCATCCTTTTCTCTTA
>USJO01000025.1 GCA_900555075.1 uncultured Clostridium sp. | reverse complement strand
AATACAAATTGCAATAAAAAATCGCAATTTGTAATATAATTGTAATATTTACTTTAAATCCGTTTATTTCAACAAAATTCGTTCGACAAACGATTTCTAATGTGAACACATATTTATAGATAAAAAAATATTTGAATTTTGACTATTAAAAGAGCCTTCAATTTGTGAAAGTTCTTTCTCTTATTTAAGAACTATTATTTAGTAACATTTTTTTCTCTTTTTATGTTTTTGGTAGGTGTCCATAAAAGCATTGCAAGAATTGTATATTATTTTGCACACCCGTATATAATATACTACCAAATAATTTATGTCTAGTTTTTTTTACTGCTAGTAAATATAATTATATAAAAGGTGGTAACAATGATTAAAATAACAATTCAAAAGTTGATGGAAGAAAATGATATAAGTAGATATAAGTTGCAACAACTTACAAATTGGAATTACAAAAGAATAAATGCCATATATTTTAGTAAGGTAAAGCACTTGACTTTAGAGGAAATGGAAAAGTTATGTGCTATTTTGAATTGTAATATAGAGGATATTATATATATAGGAAAATAAAAATGGGATTTTTAAGTTCCGTTTTTGTTTTTTTATTGCACAATAGCTTTATTCCTGCAAATATATAACATCCTTTAAAGGCTTCCTATGTAATCATTAGTCTTCTTAAAATTTTTTCTTTTGGTGTAAATACCATATATTTTATAAAATATTTTTGTATAGGATTAAAAAAAACATTTAATAATAAAATATCTTGTATTCTAAATTTAATACCTTTTTTATTTAAATAATCGCAAGTAAACAATTTACATGCAATACATCTAGCACTACAAGTATAGTCTTCTTTTAAATGCTCGCATATAACAAGTTTTGTCAAAGGTCCAAGCCACTTTATTTTATTGTGTCTGCAACATCCATATGTTGATAAAGTATTTCTTTTTTCTCCACATTTATTATTTTTAAATTCGCACAAATTTTTTCCGTAAAAGAATCCATCTAGATAGTTACATACTGTATCATAAATGTAGTTATACCTTTCATACCTTGTTTTATATAAAATAGCGTTAATAGCTAAAATAAATTCTTTTTGTTCTTCATTATTTTCATCATAATTTATTAAATACCCAATTTTTCTTATAAAATCCTCTTGTAGTTCTCCAAATTCTATTTTGTGTAATTTAGCATGTGTTTTAATATGGAGAAGTCTTTTCAATATCTTTTTATAGTCTTGTTTATTAAAGCTTTTAAAATCTATTCTTAATACTAAGTGCCCTATTTTTTTTATATCTGTTAGTTTTAAATTTGTTATATCTATAGTGTATTTATCTGTTTTATCATCTAGTTGTAAATAATAACTGTTATCCAATTTTATTTTATTATTCATATATTCATCACTTTTTTTATTATATCAAAAAAATAAGATTAATTCAACATTATATACTAGTAAGTAAAATACTCCCTCATTTTTTATTGTTTTGCAATAAATTTTGCATATTCTTTTAATTATTGCAAAAAATTATTGTGTCAAGTTTATTTATGTGATATTATATCTAATTGAAAAAAGGAGTGATTTTATGAGATTTGATGAATGGAAAGATTTTAAAGGTGGAGAATGGACACATGAAGTTAATGTTAGAAATTTCATTCAAAAAAATTATACACCTTATGAAGGAGGTTCTGAGTTTTTAGTTGGTCCTACTGAAAGGACAAAAAAGCTATGGAACATTATTCTAGATTTATATGAAAAGGAAAAAGCCGCTAAAGGTGGCGTACTTGATGTTGATGCAACTACTGTTTCTACTATTACAAGTCATCCAGCAGGTTATATTGATAAAAATTTAGAACAAATTGTTGGACTTCAAACAGATAAACCTTTAAAAAGAGCTATTATGCCTAATGGTGGTATACGTATAGTTGAAAAATCTTGTGAGGCTATAAATGTTAAGCTCTCTGATGAAGTTGAAAAGATTTTTAAAAATTATAGAAGAACTCATAATGATGGAGTTTTTGCAGCATATACACCAGAAATTAGAGCTGCAAGAAGTTCACATATTATTACTGGACTTCCTGATGGTTATGGTAGAGGAAGAATTATAGGTGATTATAGAAGAATTGCTTTATATGGTGTAGATGCTTTAATTGAAGATAAGCAAGAGGTTATGCAATCTTTAGAGGTCCCTTCTATTTTTACAGAAACTATTAGGGACAGAGAGGAAGTTTATGACCAAATTAATGCATTAAAAGAATTAAAAGAAATGGCAGCAAAATATGGCTTTGATATTTCTCGTCCTGCTAAAAATGCTAAAGAGGCTATTCAATGGCTATATTTTGGATATTTAGGTTCTACAAAAGAGCAAAATGGTGCAGCTATGAGTTTAGGTAGAACATCAACCTTCTTAGATATTTATATCGAAAGAGATATCAAAAATGGTACATTAACTGAGGAAGAAGCTCAAGAGCTAATGGATCACTTTGTAATGAAATTAAGATTAATAAGATTCTTAAGAACACCTGAATATAATGAATTGTTTAGTGGGGATCCTGTTTGGGTAACAGAAGGCATTGGAGGTATGGGAGTTGATGGAAGAACTTTAGTAACTAAAAACTCTTTTAGAATGTTACATTCCTTAGTAAACTTAGGACCTGCTCCAGAACCAAACATGACAGTTCTTTGGTCTACAAGGTTACCAGAAGGATTTAAAAAGTACTGTGCAAAATTATCAGTACAAACCTCTTCTATTCAATATGAAAATGATGACTTAATGAGAGATTTTTGGGGAGATGATTATTCAATAGCTTGCTGTGTTTCAGCAATGAGAACTGGTAAACAAATGCAATTTTTTGGTGCTAGATGTAACTTGGCAAAAACATTATTATATGCAATTAATGGTGGTAGAGATGAAATAAGTGGCAAACAAGTTGCTGCAAAATTCGAACCTATACGTTCTGAATATTTAAACTTTGATGAAGTTATGGAAAAATTTGATAATATGATGGACTGGGTGGCTAGAGTTTATATAAATGCATTAAATATAATTCACTTCATGCATGATAAATATTCATATGAAAAACTTGAAATGGCTTTACATTATCAAAATATTTTAAGAACTATGGCTTGTGGTATTGCTGGTTTATCTGTCGTTGCAGATTCACTTTCAGCTATCAAATATGCTAAAGTTAAAGTTATTAGAGACGAAACTGGTCTAGCTGTTGACTACAAAGTTGAAGGAGACTTTCCTAAATATGGTAATGATGATGACAGAGTTGATGATATAGCAATTAATATTGTTAAAAGATTTATTTTCAAATTAAGAAAACAAAAAACATATAGAAATTCTATACCTACCCTATCAATCCTTACAATAACCTCAAACGTTGTTTATGGTAAAAGTACTGGTAATACACCTGATGGCAGACGTTCTGGAGAGCCTTTTGGTCCAGGTGCAAACCCATTACACGGAAGGGATACTAATGGTGCTCTTGCAGTATTAAATACAATAGCAAAATTACCCTACACCTATGCAGAAGATGGTATTTCTTATACCTTCTCTATTACTCCAAAAACATTAGGTAAAGATGATGATTCTCGTGCAAACAACTTGACTTCACTATTAGATGGTTTTTTTGCAAAACGTGGACATCATATAAATGTAAATGTTTTTGATAGAGAATTATTGATTGATGCTATGGAACATCCTGAAAAATATCCTCAACTTACAATAAGAGTTTCTGGATATGCTGTTAATTTCGTAAAATTAACACGAGAGCAACAATTAGATGTTATAAATCGTACAATTCAGGAAAGTATGTAAAAATAAAAAAACATATAACCCTTGCATTTAGCTATTGTTATTAGAAAGGAGTTTATAATGGAAAATTTAACTGGAAGAATTCATTCAATAGAAACATTTGGAACTGTTGATGGACCAGGTATTAGATTTGTAATATTTATGCAGGGTTGTCACTTGAAATGTAAATACTGCCATAATCGAGACACTTGGGATTCTACAATTGGTACACATATTTCAGTTTCAGAACTAATAGAAAAAATTAAACGCTATGAAGAATATATAAAGCTTTCTGGTGGCGGTATTACAGCTACAGGTGGAGAACCTCTACTTCAACCTAAATTTCTAATTGCACTATTTACCAAATTGAAAGAGTTGGGTTTTCATACAGCATTAGATACCTCTGGTATGTTCCCTTTAACAGATGAAATTAAACAAATTCTTAGTTTAACAGACTTAGTTTTACTAGATATAAAACATATTAATGGCGAAAAGTGCAAAGATCTAGTTGGTTTTTCTAATAAACTAGAATTAGAATTTGCAAGATACTTAAGCGATAATAATATTCCAATTTGGATTAGACAAGTTATAATCCCTGGCATTACTGATGATGAGCAAGATTTATTAAAACTAAAGGAATTTCTTGGTTCATTAAAAGACATTCAAAAAATAGAGTTGCATCCCTACCACAATATGGGGATTTATAAATGGAAAAGTTTAGGGTTTAGATATCCATTAGAAGGAATTCCCCCTGCAACTGATGAAGATATAAAAAGAGCAAAACACATTTTAGGAATTTAATTTCTAAAATGTGTTTTTTGTATATTCATATTTTTATTATATTTTAATATATATTAACAAAGGGAGCTTGTTTATGTTTAAATGTATATTTATAAAAATAAAATCATTGTTTCTATCTACTCTTATTTGTGTCTTCATAATATGCCTGTTGGTATTTTCAAAAAGCAATCTATCTGCTGCTAAATCTGGGCTTAGCTTATGGGCCAATTCTGTTCTTCCTTCTCTTTTACCTTTTTTCATTGCAACTGAACTTTTAAGTTATACTAATGTTGTGCCACTTTGTGGAAAGCTTTTAAATAAATTCATGCGTCCTGTTTTTAATGTGCCTGGTGAAGGTGCTTTTGCCCTTCTTATGGGTATTATTAGTGGTTATCCTGTAGGTGCAAAAATTGTAGCAAATTTAAAAGAAAATAAACTTTGCACAGAAATTGAGGCTGAACGTTTAATTGCTTTTACTAATAACTCTGGTCCACTATTTATTATTGGAACTGTTGGTGTGGGTATGTTTTGTAGTTCTCATATTGGCTTTATTTTATTTTTAACTCATATATTAAGTTGTTTAACTGTGGGTTTCTTATTTCGCTGGTGGAAAGTTTCTTACGAAAGGAAGTTTAGAAGTTCAGAATATTCAATTAACACTCATACATTATCTTTTTGTGATTTAGGTGAAGTATTATCAAAAAGCATTATAACATCAATTAATACTATCTTAATGATTGGTGGATTTGTAGTTCTTTTTTCAATAATTATATCTATTCTTCAATCATGTAATTTTCTTGTTATAATTTCAAACTTTTTTAGTTTACTTAATATACCTACTAACTTAACTATGGGATTATTAACAGGTTTTTTAGAGATTACAAATGGTATATCATATATTTGTAGCTTATCTTTTTCAAATATAAACCTTAAAATTGTCTTTTGTGCATTTGTTCTTGGTTTTGGTGGATTTTCTGTATTATTGCAGGTATTAAGTATAACTTCTAAGGCTAAAATATCTATCAAGTCATATTTTTTTGGAAAATTATTGCAGGCATTTTTTGCAACATTATACACATACTTAATTATATGAATCAAATAATATTTCCAGAAAAAATAAAAAATAACTATATGAATTATAGAACAGAAACTTTAAAAGCAAGAAAAGTCTATCTTTATTTGTTTATATTCTCTGTAATGTCTTTAACTATATTCATTGGTTATTATTCTTTTTCATATGTTAAACTTATTAACATTGAAAAAAATTCTAAAAGCATTTTGGACTCTTATGATATACAACGCTTGTATTCCACATCTACTACTTCTATTAAGCTCCCAAGTGTTGTTTCAAAAAGTCGGTGATATTGCTGAAATATTAGGTATTATAGAAATTGACAGGTTAAATTTAAAACTTCCAATTCTTTCAAAAACAACGGATGAATTTTTAGAAATCGCTCCATGTAAGTTTTATGGAAATATTTTAAATGGCTATGGTAATTTTTGTATTGCTGGGCATAATTTTAATAACAATGAATTTTTTAGTAATTTGGAAACTTTAGAAATAGGAAATAATATTAAACTGTATAATTTAAATGGTGATTATATTCAATATGAAATTTACAATAAATTTGAAACTGATCCATCAGACTTATCTTATTTAAATCAAAACAATTTAGTTAAAAAAATTACATTAATTACATGTAATAATCAAAATAAAAAGCGTCTTATAATTCAGGCAAAAGAAAAATAGATAGGTTTTCCTATCTATTTTATATTATTATTAATCAATGTTATATTCTTTTATTTTTTTATATGCAAATATTGCTGATATAACACATACTCCAATTACTACCCATGGTAAATCTTCTACTCCTGTATTTGGCGCTTTGTCTGGAGTGTTTGCATTTTCTGTTTTATTTACAATTTTTATTGTGTTCTCTTGTGTGTTTTCATTATTATTATTAACACCTGGTGTGATTGTATTGGTATTATTACTTATTGTTATTAAGTTGTTTGAAGTATTATTCTGTCCAAATGTATAGTTAAATGTTTGCTCATTACCTGAAGTAGCTAAAACACTTAAATTAAATCCTGCAATTAATAAAATTGCAAAAATAATAATACTCATTACTAATTCTTTTCTTCCTAATTTCATTCTTATTACCCCTTATACTTTATATTATTTAATACCTCTCTTATATTTATACTATATTTTTAATAAAAAATCAATACTTTTTTATAAATTTATGTACTTTTTTGTATTTTTTTCATCTCTTCATGCCTTTTTATTTTTTGTGTAGTTGTTTTTATTAGTTCCTCTTCGGTTACAGTTATTTCTTTGATGTATTTATATGCTGGCATTGTCTTATTAACTTCTTTTATTATTTCCCATAATGCTTCTTTTACCTCTTCTTCAGTTTCTGCATTATACATATCTTTTACAATTTCCTTATCATACACTATTTTAGCACATATCTTCAAGTCTATTTCATCTTCTTCATCTGGTCTACCATAAACAAAAGACTCTTTTACACCATCTATCTTATTTATAACCGTTTCTATCTCTTCTGGAAATACATTTTTTCCATTTTTTAATACTATTACACTTTTCTTCCTTCCACATAAGAATAAGAAGCCTTTTTTATCTACATATCCTAAATCGCCTGTATTAAACCAGCCTTTATCTAACACCTCTTTTGTTGCTTCCTCGTTTTGGTAATATCCAAGCATTACTGTTGGCCCTTTAACATAAATTTCTCCAACTCCATTTTCATCTTTATTTAATATTTTTATTTTTACATTTGGAAATACTTTTCCTACTGAACCTACTTCTTGTTCAAAATCTGTTCCTGCTGAAATAACTGGAGATGTCTCTGTTAATCCATATCCTTGTACTGTTGTTATTCCTAAGTCATTAAAGCCTTTTTCTACTTCTGGTGAAAGAGCTGCAGCTCCATTTACTAATAGTCTTAGTTTTCCTCCTAATCCATCTAAAATCTCTTTAAATACTATCCTTTTAAAGTCCATTCCAACTTTTGAAAGCATATTGGTAAGTTTCATCATCCTCTCAACTTCTTGCAACTTACCTTTTTTTTCAATGTTTTTCATTAATCGCTTATATATGTTTTCATATAGTGCTGGAACAGAAATCATTGCTGTTATTTGATATTCTTTAATATTATTTGCAATATGCCTTATTCCTTCACAATATGCTATACTTGCTCCTCTTGATATTGGATATAAGAAGCCTACTGTACATTCAAATGTGTGATGTAATGGCAAAAATGATAGCAATATGTCTTTTTCACCTACATATAATACTGTGGCTATATCCATTAAGTTTGTGACTATATTTTTATGTGATAGCATTACAGCTTTTGACATTGCTGTCGTTCCTGATGTAAATATCATAAATCCCATTGTATCATTGTTTATTCTTGCTTCTAAGAATTTTCTATTACCTTTTTCTATTAATTCTCTACCTTTTTCTACTAATTCTTTTTGTGAGTATATTCCATTTTCTCGTTTTTCTAAATCCATTGAAATATAATATCTTAAATCTGTTATTTTTCTTTGTTTTATATCTTGCATAACTTCATCATATTTTTCTGAATAGAATATAGCTTCAACACCTGAGCGAACTATTAAAGTTTCTAGCTCATTTGGTGGTAACTGTTTATCTAAAGGTACTACAACACCTGTTCCACAAGCTATTGCCATATATGCTAAGCACCATTCATATCTATTTTCAGAAATAATGGCTATTTTTTTACCTGATAGCCCCATATTTATAAGCTTTGTTCCAAGTGCATTTATATCCCCTAAAAATTGATTATATGTAATAACATTAAATTCTCCTGGTACTTCTGTTTTGTATTTAAAAGCTGGATTATCTCCATATTTTTCAGCAGATAAATTTATCATTTCTTTTAAATTTGCAAATTTGTCACATTTATGTAGTCTTTTCTTAGCATTTACCTTTTGCATAAGCTCTAAATCTTCGTCATCAAGTCCCTTTTCTTTAAATATTTCCTTTATCTTTTTCATTATCTCTTTATTTTCTTTTTTGCTCATAAAAGCACCTCTTTTTCATACCTTATTATTATACATTAAAAAACAAGTTTTTTCAACCGTTAAACTCAATTAATAAGGAACGGCCCTTAAAAAGTCGTTCCTTATTAATTGCTATGTTATGTATGCTTTGTATATACAAAGTCTGCCCTTATGCTTATCTTCCTCCTCCGGCCGGCCTCCGCCTCCTCCGAAGCCTCCGCCTCCTGAAAAGCCACCGCCACTGCCAGAACCTGATGAATATGTGCTTGAGTACATTCTTGAGGTTGATGTCTTTATTGAATTTATGAACTTTGTATTAAATCCGTTTGAATTATACATACTATTAAATAATATCATACTATGAATTGTATCTGGATCATTTAACTCTGGATATTTTACTTTTAATTGTTTTAATACTTTATCTGCTATTCCAAACGCTGTTGCAAATACTAAATATTTCTCCCATAATACTAATTGTGGGACTTCCTTTTCATTTAAGTATGAAAAGTCTTCCATGTATTTTTTAAAAGCTTTCCACTGTTCTTGTTCATTAATCCCTTTCTGAGTAAAGCCATTAAAGCTGGTGGTTATTTTTATATTTAATATTAAATTTATAATAGTTACTACTATAAAAAATGCTAATGAGATTATAGTGCATGTGATAAGCATACTTTGAACATTTTTATAAGCATACCCTATTGTAAATATTGAAGCAGTTATAATTATAATTAATAAAAAAATATATCCAACATTTTTTTCTGCATAAACTATTTGCTTATTGAACCTATTTGTATCAAATTTTCCTTTTTCACTTGCTTGTGTTTTTGATACCTTTTCAAAAGTTGAATTCAAATTCATTAATTTTGATGGATAATTTTTGATGTATTTTTCCAGTTCTGCCATTGTAAGTTCATTATTATTACTTGCGGCTCTTAATATTCCTAATACCTTTTTTTCATCCCCCGTTAACTCATCCGTTTTTATTTTGTTTAATAGAATTTTTATTGTTTTTCCCTCTTGCTCTATCCTTATATATCCTTTCAGGGCAAAGTTTAAGATAGTTGCAGAAAAAACATTTGGTAAGCAACTTTGCTTATATCCAGTTTTTAGAATAAATACTGCCTCTAATGGTGTTTCTTCTTTATCTGGTAGTTCCCTATAATATTCTAATTGTTGTTCTGGTAAAATGTTTGGGTTTTTCTCAAGGAATTGCTTGTTTTTCTTTATTTTTTTAGAAAACATTATTCCAATACTAGTATTTACTAAAATTGTTGCTAGAATTAACAGTTTAAAATTTTTATTTCTCCTATCTCTTCTTGCATTTGCTTCATTTGCCCATTTTGTTTCCTGCTCTATGATACTATCTATTTTGTTAATATTTGAAGTATTTTCAAGTTTGCTCATTACATATGTAGGCATTGCTATTCTTATTTCAACAAAGTTTCCTGATTTGTATTTATTAACTTTAAATTCTACTGTGTCTAAATCTGTTACATATATCTCTCCATTTAAATATTCTGTATGTCCCCAAACTTTTAATTCATCCTTGTTTGAAACTTTGTTTGGTAATTTTATTATTCCTGTAATACTATCTGCTGATACTTCAAAATCGCTTCCTACAATTTGCCAATAAAGTTCAGCACAATCATTATATTTTTTTATAACATCTTTTACTGTATATCTTATTAAATATTGTTTCCTTGTGGTAGTATCAATACTTACTCCCCAAGCTATTTCATATTCATTATTATTGTTTATACCGCCAAAATAATGTCCTTTATCTAAATGATATTTCCATATGTCTGATTTTTTGAAATTTTTATTTGTTCCAGATGTTATATCCTGTACAAAAACATTACTAATTCCTGAATATTTAGTCTTATCAATTTTAAAAGTTTTGTATAAAGTATTTGTTTCTGAAATATTAATATCCCAAGTTTCTACAACATCCATACTTCCATCTTCATTGATTTGGGCAGTAAAGTCTAGATTTTTTAAGTGCAAACTAGCTTCTGAACTTGTTGCATTTAATAAAATCAAGGTTATAGTTATAATGAATCCTGTTAAAATTTTCTTTAATTTCATAATATCACCCTTTCGGCATTTATTATATTATATATTCTTTTGATTTGCAATCGTAAATTAAAAGTTATTTTTTTAAAAAAGCGAACTTTAATTCGCTTTTTTTATTTATTTGTTATTTCTTCTAATCTCAACAATTCTTCCCATCTGTTGTCTACTTCTTTTTGAAATTCTTCTATCATCCACTCGTTTCCTTCTTTAAACATATGCTTGAATCTTTTTTGTGGTCTTAAGAATTCTTCTACTGGTAGTTTTTTTGCTGGTTTGTAATTTACTATATATTTACCGTCTATTACTTCATATAATGGCCAATAACAAGTTTCTACTGCTAGTTTGTTTATTTTCATTAAGTCTTCTGTTGGATATCCCCATCCCCTTGGGCATGGTGCTAATACATTAAGGAAACATGGTCCTTCTGTGTATATTGCTTTTTCTGATTTTTCATATAAATCTTTAAAGTTGTTTACCGCTATTGTTTGAGCTACATAAGGTAAATGGTGTGAAGCCATTATTTCTGTCAAATCTTTTCTTGATTGCATTTTCCCTGGTATTACCTTTCCTGCTGGAGATGTTGTTGTATCTGCAAATTTGGGTGTTGCTGATGAACGTTGAATACCAGTATTCATGTATGCACCATTATCATAGCATACATATACCATATCATGTCCTCTTTCCATTGCTCCTGATAAGCTTTGAAGTCCGATATCATATGTTCCTCCATCTCCTCCAAAGGCTATGAATTTTGTATCTTTTCCAGATAATTTTCCTTGTTTTTTCATTGACCTATATGCTGCTTCTGCACCTGACAAGGTTGCTCCTGCACATTCAAATGCTGTGTGTATAAATGAATCTGTCCAAGAGGTGTATGGATATATAAATGTTGAAACCTCCATACAGCCTGTTGCATTACAAATTACTGCATGGTCTTCATTTTTTAGGGCTCTTAATATCATTCTGCCAACTACTGGTGCTCCACATCCTGCACACATCCTGTGTCCTGATGTAAATCTTGATTTTTTTTCTGCTACTACTTCTTTTAAATTATATGCCATTAGTCTTCCCTCCTTAAACCTAAATATCTATATGGGTTTCCTACATTTCCTGATTTTACAATTTCTTGTAAATCTATATATACTTTCTCTATATCGTCTGATTTTGTGTCTCTTCCACCTATTCCATATATATAATTTACTGTTGGTACTTTTACACCATTTACATACAATGCTGACGTTACATCTGTAAATAATGGACCCCCTGTCGCATTTAATGCATCTGCTTTATCTAATACAGCCACTGCTTTTGCTTTTGATAAGGCTCTTGAAATTTCTTCTGCTGGAAATGGTCTAAATACTCTAAGTTTTAAAACTCCCGCTTTTATGCCTTGTTCTCTTAACTTATCTGCTGTGAACTTTGCTGTTCCTACTGTTGAATTCATAGCTACTATTACATATTCAGCATCTTCCATTTTATACTCTTCAAAGAAGCTATATTTTCTGCCTGTAACTTTTTCAAATTCTTCAGCTACTTCTAGTATTACTTTTTTTGCGTTTTTCATTGCTTCTGCTTGTTGAGCTTTATGTTCAAATAAATAAGCTTGTAAGTCTAGTGGCCCTACTGCTATTGGTTCTTTATCATTTAATAAATAATGCTCTGGTTTGTATGTTCCTACAAAATTCTTAACAAGTTCATCTTCTTCTAGTTCTATGTTTTCAATTGAATGTGATGTTATAAATCCATCTTGACATACCATTAAAGGTAATCTTACTCTTGGATTTTCTGCTATTCTGTGAGCCATAAGAAGGTTATCATAAGCTTCTTGGTTGTTTTCTGAAAATAGCATTATCCAACCACTATCCCTTACACCCATTGCATCTGATTGATCGTTATGAATGTTAAGAGGTCCTGATACTGCTCTATTTACCAAGGACATTACAATAGGTAATCTCAAACTTGATGCAATATATATCATCTCCCACATTAATGATAAACCATTTGCAGAGGTGGCTGTCATGGCTCTTGCACCAGCTGCTTCTGCTCCTATACAAGCACTCATTGCACTATGCTCGCTTTCTACTGCAACAAATTCTGTATCTACAGTTCCGTTGCTAACAAATGTTGAAAAATATTGTGGTATTTCAGTTGATGGTGTTATTGGGAATGCTGCAACAACATCTGGATTAATTTGTTTCATAGCTGTAGCAGCTGCTTCATTACCACTTAAACGTTCTCTAATTGACATTTTATTTCTCTCCTATCTTTTTAATTTAATATTATAATAAAACGAAGCAAATTAGCTATATTGCTTTATTTTATTGCATTTCGATTGCTCCAAAAGGGCACACCTTTGCACATACTCCGCAACCCTTACAATAATCATAGTTAAAGTCTGTTCTTTTTTGGTCTTTTCCTACTGGTATTGCGTCATCTGGGCATACTGGGAAGCATAGCCCGCATTGTTTGCATTTTTCACTTAAGTAAACTGGTTTTGTACTTCTCCAATCTCCTGTTTTAAACTCTCTTGCATTTCCTGCTGTATAGATAGTTCCACCTTCTGTTAATTTTTCCATTGGTGTTTTTGAATTTATTTCTGTCATACTTTTTCTACCTCCTTTAATGCCATTTCTATTGCCTTCATATTTCCCTCTATAACTTCTGGCTTTTTGGCAAACTTGTGCTTAAATGAACTTTGCATATCATTTAAGAAATCTTCATCTGTCATAACTTTGCTAACTTTTACAATTGCTGCAAGCATTGGTGTGTTTGGAAAGTATTTTCCCAATGTTTCCATTGATATTTTTCGTGCATCTATTTTATAAACTTCTCCTTCATATCCTTTTAGATGTTCTTTTAAGTACTCATTATCCTTCGTAGTGTTTATTACAATAGCTCCTGTTTTCTTTAAACCTGCTGTCACATCTACACTTTCTAATAATGTATCATCTACAACTACGACATAATCTGGTTCATATATATTACTATGAATTGTTATTGGTTTTGTACTAATTCTGTTATATGCAGTTATTGGAGCACCCATTCTTTCTGGTCCATATTCTGGAAAACCTTGAATATATTTACCTGTATTAAATGCTGCATCTGCAAGTAGTAATGATGCTGTTTTTGCTCCTTGTCCTCCACGTCCATGCCATCTGATTTCTATTAAATCATTCATTAAAAACAAACCTCCTTTAAGAAATTTCTACGCTCACAGTATATATCGAAAATCAAAAAAAGTCAATGGATTTAGAAGTTTTTGAGCAAAAAAAAGAATGCCAATGGCAACTTGCCGTCTCCATTGGCATATTAGTAATGAAATCATTCTAAACTTCCATTATTATTGGAATTAACATTGGCTCTCGTTTTGTTTTTTTGTATATATAGTCTCCTAATTCTTCTCTTACAACTAATTTTAATGTAGCCCAATCTGTTATGTGTTTTTCTTCACATTTTCCTAATTCTTCTCTTAGTAAATGCTTTATTTCCTCCATTAGGTTTTCTGATTCTCTTACATATACAAAACCTCTGCTTATCACATCAGGTCCTGCTATTATTTTTCCGCTTCTTGAATCCATTGTTATTACTACTATTATTAAGCCATCTTGAGATAATTTCTGTCTATCTTTTAAGACTATATTTCCTACATCTCCAACTCCTAAACCATCTACCAATACTTTTCCAGCTTGTACATGTCCTGTAAATTTAGCTTCTTCCTCGTTTAGTTCTAGCACTTTTCCATTTTCTGTTATAAATATATTTTCGTGAGATATTCCTAATGTTTTTGCAGTTTCTGCATGTGCTATTAATTGTCTAAATTCTCCATGTACTGGTATAAAGTATTTTGGTTTTATAAGTGTTAACATTAGTTTTTGCTCCTCTTGACAGGCATGTCCTGAAACGTGTATATCTTGAAGGGCATTATATATAACCTCTGCTCCTATACTCATTAAATCGTCTATTACTTTTGAAATGTATTTTTCATTTCCTGGTATTGGGTTTGCTGATATTATTATTAAATCATTTGGTGTTATTTGAACTTTCTTGTGTTCTCCTGCAGCCATTCTTGTTAAGGCTGACATTGGCTCTCCCTGACTTCCTGTTGTTATTATAACTAAGCTATCATCTGGGTATGATTTTATCATATCAATATCAATAAATACATTGTCTGGTACTTTTATATATCCTAATTTTCTTGCAGTTTCTATCATGTTGCACATGCTTCTTCCACATACTGCAATTTTTCTTTTATATTTTACTGCTGAATTCACTATTTGTTGAACTCTGTGTACATTTGATGAGAAGGTTGCTACTACTATCCTTTTTGTACAGTTTACAAATAACTTATCTAATATATCTCCAACTGTACTTTCAGACATTGTGTATCCTTTTCTTTCTGAGTTTGTACTATCAGACATTAAAGCTAAAACGCCTTTATTTCCTATTGCAGCTAATCTTCCTAAGTCTATAATTTCCCCATCTATTGGAGTATAGTCTATTTTAAAGTCTCCTGTGTGAACTATAGTTCCTACTGGGGTAGTAATTGCTAATGCGCAAGCATCTGGTATACTATGTGTTATTCTTATAAATTCCACCTTCATACATCCTAAGGTAATTGTTTGTCCTTGTTTTACTTCTTTTAGTCTAGTACTTCTCAATAGGTTATGTTCCTCTAGTTTGTTTGATATTAATCCTGCTGTTAATTTTGTTGCATATATTGGTACGTTTATCTGTTTTAATAAATATGGTATACCTCCTATATGGTCTTCATGTCCGTGTGTTACAACTAATCCTCTTATTTTATCTTTGTTTTTCTCCAAGTATGTTATATCTGGTATAACTAAGTCTACACCTAGCATATCATCCTCTGGGAAACCTAAGCCACAGTCTACTAGAACTATATCGTTTTCATATTCTATAACTGTGATGTTTTTTCCTATCTCTAGTAGTCCACCAAGTGGTATTATCTTTAAATTTGATTTTTTAAATACTTTTTTCTCCTCTCTTTTATTTTGTTTCTTTTTTGCTCTTGTTTGTTTCATATTGTCTTCCATACTAAATTCTCTCCTCCTATATTTCTCTAATGATTTATTCTTATGCTTTTAAAAGCTCCTTTCTTTTTAAATTTCCGTTTCCAACTCAATAAAACAAAAGTCTCTCCTTTGTTCTTTGTTTCATATTTTAATTTTACCCGAATCCTACTTTTATTAAACATATATAAATCTCAACTTTGGCCAATATTTGGCACCACTTTTATTATTATACTACTTTTAATAGGAGAAGTCAAATTTTGCTAAGGCCTACTTTCTCGTTTGTTCCATTTACTGCTTTTTCAGCACTTGTAAATATCTTTCCATCTATTACTAAGTCTATGCTTACTGCTAGTAATATTAATAATATTACTATTGTTATTATCAATGCTATTAATGTTATACCTTTGTTTTCTTTCATTCTT
>USJO01000024.1 GCA_900555075.1 uncultured Clostridium sp. | reverse complement strand
TCCTTTGTTACTCATCAAATAACCAATATTTGTTCTTATATTTTTAGTATATATCTTTTTTTCTTGCTTTGTCAATCACTTTTTGTTTTTTTACTAAACTTCTGGTAATCTGTGTAAATCTCAATGTTTAAAGAAAAAAGCAATCAATCTTTCGACTGATTGCTTTCATTATAAAACTTTCTTTCTAATTATTTTTTTGTTACACTTTTGTCATCACTAGGATAAGCAATAAGTTCTTCTTTTTCAAATTGAGATATATCTGGGAATGGCATGTCTTTTTCTCCTACTGTATTAATCTCAATATTGTAGTAATATACTGTTTCTTCTGGTTCTCCGCTCATAATATCTTCCTTTGTTGTAGCCTTAACTTTATAATAAGTTTCACTATCAATCCAGAATTCGTATTCATGACCCGCTTTCACTTTATCAATATCTTTACAAATATAATAACACTTTTTTCCTTCTATTTTTTCAGAACCTATCTTCCAAGTAAATAATGCTACTATTTTATCTTTAAATGTCATTTCTTCATATACTTCACTAGTCAATTGATTTTCAACAATATAAGGAGTTCCCGGAATTTCATGATATATTTTTTTATCATAAAAAAATGTATAGGATTTATGCTGTTCATCGTTGTTCATATAATAATAAATACTATTATCCCCATATTTGTCTGTTTCTAAATAAGCCACAGTTCTTCCATTTGTTAGAAAAATATTTCTATAATGACCATCTGCTGACTGAACTTTATAATTTGTGATTTCATTATTTTTCTCCAAATTCTTCATTATTTTATCAATCAGATAAATCTTTCTCACAAACAATATGATTATAATTAATAAAATTATTCCTATAATGCTCATTGTAACTTTTTTTCCACTCATATTCTCACCTCTTTTCTTTAATAAAATTGATATTTTGATAGTAAAAATACCAGCTCTTATTTTCTAATCAGAGCTGGTAGTCTTTTTATAGTTATATCATTTTTTATTTTGCATAATCAATTGCTCTTGTTTCTCTTATTACATTTACTTTTATCTGTCCTGGATATTCCATTTCATCTTCAACTTTTTGAGCAACATCTCTTGCCATTGTTATCATTTGACTGTCTGATACTTTTTCTGGTTTTACTACTAGTCTTATTTCACGTCCTGCTTGTATTGCATAAGATTTTTCTACTCCTTCAAATGAGTCTGCAATTGATTCTAGTTTTTCTAGTCTCTTAATATACGTTTCTAATGTTTCTCTTCTTGCTCCTGGTCTTGATGCTGATATTGCATCCGCTGCTTGTATTAAAACTGCTTCTAATGACTTTGGTGCTACATCTTCATGGTGTGCTTCTACTGCATTTATGATTATATCGTTTTCTTTATATTTCTTAAGCACATCTACTCCTATTTGTACGTGAGTTCCTTCCATATCATGGTCTAATGCTTTTCCTATATCATGAAGTAGTCCTGCTCTTCTTGCAATTTTAGGGTCTAGTCCTAATTCTTCTGCCATTATTCTTGCTAGGTTTGAAACTTCAATTGAATGATTTAATACATTTTGTCCATAACTTGTTCTGTATTTTAATTTTCCAAGTAGTCTTACCAAATCTGGATGTAAACCGTGTACTCCTGTCTCTAGTATTGCTCTTTCTCCTTCTTCTTTAATGGTCTCTTCTACTTCCTCTTTTGCCTTTTCTACCATTTCTTCAATTTTTGCTGGATGGATTCTTCCATCTTCTATTAATTTTTCTAGCGCTATTCTTGCTACTTCTCTTCTTAATGGGTCAAAGCCTGAAAGTATTACTGCTTCTGGTGTATCGTCTATTATTAAGTCTATTCCTGTTAATGTTTCTAACATTTTTATATTACGACCTTCTCGTCCTATTATTCTTCCTTTCATATCATCATTTGGAAGTGCTACTACTGATACCGTAGTTTCTGATGTATGGTCTGCTGCACATTTTTGTATTGCATAACCTATAAGTTCTTTTGCTTTTTTATTTGCTGTCTCCTTAACAGTTTGCTCTGCTTGTTTTATTAATGCTGCTTTTTCATCATTTAAAGTTTTGTCTAATTGTTGTAATAAAATCTTTTTTGCTTCCTCTCTTGATAGTCCTGAGATTCTTTGTAATTCTGCGATTTGTTTGCTATACATTTCATCTAGTGATTTTTTTCTTTTGTCGGCTTCTTGAATATTTCTTTCTAACTCTTTTTCTTTTCTTTCAAAGCTATCAGAACGTCTTTCTAATGCTTCTTCCCTTTGAAATAGTCTTTTTTCTTGCTGTTGTACTTCGCCTCTTCTTTCTTTAATCTCTTTGTCTAATTCATTTCTTGATTGTAGAATTTCTTCTTTCGCCTTTAGAATTTCTTCCTTCTTTGCATTTTCTGCTTCTTTTTTTGCATTTAATAAAATTCTATTTGCTTCGCTTTCTGCACTTTTGATTTTAGATTCAGCTGATTTTTTTCTAATTATAATTCCTACTGGAATAAAAATAGCTGCTGAGATAAGAAAGGTGATTATGGCTATGGTAATTTCATTCATAAAAACACCTCTTTACTTATTTAATTTTCAATGTTCAGATTTATTATATATCTATTTTATAATATATTAATTTCTGTACTTATATATTTTACCTTTAAAGTTGATTTATGTCAATACTAATATTAAAAAATTTTATCATAAAATATTCCTTTTTTTTCGTTTTTGTGATAAAATGTATTAAATATATAAGAAAGGTTTGGTATGTATGGAATTTAAAAAATGTGTTAGATGTGGTTGTTTTTTTGTTTCTAATAATGATGTTTGTTGTAGTTGTGAATCTAAAGATAAACAAGATATTTATGCTTTAAATGCTTATATTGTGAATTCTTCTTCTGTACCTTCAATTGATAGCCTATCTTATAGTACAGGAGTTACTACTAAAAATATATCTCGTTTTATTGAAAATAACATTATTTCTAAATTTTAAATACAGCTTTTAAGTGAAGTCATAAAAAGTGATACTTACTTAAATTCTTCGCTTAATTGTTTTATTGCCTTAGTTTCTATTCTAGAAACATATGAACGTGAGATGCCTAAAATTCGGGCAACTTCGTTTTGTGTTTTTGGTTTTTTACCGCCAAGTCCAAATCGTAATTCTATTATTATTTGTTCCCTTGTTTTAAGTACTGATTTGATTTTTTGATAAATCTGCTTCATTTTTAACTTGAAATCTATCTCTTCTTCTATATTTTTTTCATCATTTTCTAGTATATCTATTAAGGATATTTCATTGTTGTCTTTATCTTTACCTATTGGTTCGTTTAAGTATACTTCTGCTCCTAATTTTTTTATACTCCTTAGATACATTAATATTTCATTTTCTATACTCACCTATTGGCAACAAAGTAGTATCAAAAAAATTATTAGAACTTTGTGATAATAGGTTTATCTCTACTGTGTCACCATTTCCCACTACATTATCTATTATTAGTCTAAGTGAATTTTTCTTTTCTACAATATCTAATGTTTCAAATGCTTCAAAATATTTTTCTATTATTTCAAGAACTATTTTAGATACGTCTATTTCTAATTGATTTACTTTTTCTTGACTTTTATATTCACTTAATCTTTTTTCAAGTTCTTCATTTTCTTTTTTTATCTTCTTAATCTCTTTATTTATTTCGTCTATTATTTCTATATCAACATATTTTATTCTTTGGATTAAATTATCTAAACTCTTTTGATTTTTATCATATCTGGCTTTTAATTCTATGTATTCATCATCTTTATTTACTATATCTATTTTTGTGCTTGATATTTTCTTTAGCTCTTCGCAAATTTTTTCATTTGGTGCAGTTAACTTTTTTATTTCTTCTAGTAATAATTTGTCTAATTTATTACCATCTATATTTTTTCCTTTACATTTCTTTCCTCTACTTCTTTCTTTTAAAGTACATGAGTATATGTATTTTTGTTTTCCTTCTTCATCAAATCTGTTTGTAAGAAGTCGTGGTCTCATAATTGAACCACATTCCCTGCATCTTATAATTCCTGTAAGTAATGCTGTGTTTTTTTGAGGTTTTCTATAACTTTTTACTTTATTAATATTTAATAATTTTTGAACATTAATCCAGTCTTTGCCAGTAATAAATCCTTTATGCTTTCCGAACTGCTATAATCCACTCATTCATATCATTTCTTTTGTTTGCTTTATGCTTAATTTGTAATGTTTTATTATATGCCATTATTCCATGTATTCCATCAAACTCGTCTTTTCTTGAAAACACTTCAATTTCATTTTCTAAAAAATACTCATACATATCTAAATCACTTATTGCATATACAGGGTTTGTAAGTATTGTTTTTAAAGTAAACCTTGTAAATTCTTTTTTGTTTTTAGTTTTTATATTATTATTAATCGCAAAAGTTTCTAATGCAGTTAAAGATTTTAGTTCTAAAAATTTTTGAAATATAATTTTAATAATTATCATTTCTTCGTTAATTTCTTTAAGCATAAAAGCCTTTTTTGTTTTTCTTTCAATCTCATTATTCTCATTTGTTTCCTTAATATTTAAAAGTTCAAATCCAACTGATTCATATCCTGTAGGTGTAGTCCCGCCAAGCCATCTGCCTGTTTTTGCAAGTTCCCTCATATTATCTTTTATTCTCTCTGCACCAATTTCTCTTTCAAGTTGCGCAAAAACAGATGCAATATACATCATAGCTCTTCCCATTGGTGTAGAAGTATCAAATTGTTCTTTAACAGATATAAAGCTAATATTATTATCGTTTAATTCTTCTATTAAATCAGAAAAATCAGCAACACTTCTTGTAACCCTATCTAGTCTATAACATATTAGTACATTATATTTTTTATTTTTAGCATCTCTAATTAGTTCATTAAACTTCTTTCTTTCGGAATCACCACCTGAAACCCCTTCGCCCTCATTATATAAAAGTATTTTAATTTCTTCACTTGGAAATATCCTTTTTATATAATCCCTGCATAGATTTATTTGTGTTTCGATTGATTCTCCCTTATCTGTTTGCTTTGATTTTCTGCTATAAACTGCAACTATTTTCATAAATTCTCCTTTTGGGGTCGGTCTTAATACCAACCCATTTTTTGTGTATTCTAACTCTGTTTTTTATTCCATTCAAGCTCTTTCTAATTCTTTTATTAATTTTTCCTTTATTTTTTGTTTTTTATTATCTTCTACCTCTAAATTATCAATACTTCTACTTATAAGTATTGCTTTGAATATTGCTACTCCTTCTTTTAAATTTTTTTCATCTTTTGGGAAATTTAAAATTAAGTTCATAAAGCATCCCTCTATTCAAAAGCTATTCACTAACAGCTTGGACAATTAACTTAATTTTTTTAAAATCATTCATATTTTTGTAAATATTAATTCTAAATTTCTATTCTTTTCTATATATCTTACCTATATTGTAAAAATCACATAGTTCCTCCCTAGAAATACCTTCTGTGTCTCTTGTAACATAATAATTTGCTTTTCCTCTTGTAGCGTATTATTTTGTCATTTATCCTTGTTATACTTTTATCGGGAGGCTATTATATGCTATTTGCAGATGCAATCAGGAAACGAATTAAATATTTTCTTAAATTAAATAAAACTAATTTATGGGGCTTATATAAAAGCACTGGTATTCCAATGTCAACACTTAGTTCTTTTATGCGAGGAGATAAAAAAATATTAATTTAGAAAACTCTTCTTCATATTTGTGAAGGTTTTGATATTACTTTAAAAGAGTTTTTCGATGATCCAATGTTTAATGATGTAGAACAAAAGTAAAAAAATTTATTGTAGTTTTTAAAAATACAATAATTTTTTTTATTATGGTTTTATATTATACTAATTATTCATCTTTAATTGCATTTATAAAATCTTTGTATTTATATTTAAGTAGTTCTTCAAGTGATTTATATACTTTATTAACTAACTTTCCTTCTGTTTCATCTAGGAAATTCTCAAAAGTATTTTTTATTTCATCATCTATTTTTTCTGTATATTGACTTGACAAATTTATTTCAGATATTTCTTTATCCTTTTCACATTTATAAACCAATTTTCCAAAATCAAGCACTGCATCTTTTACTAATAGATTATTTTCTTCTAAAAACTCTTTGTTTTTTTCAATTATATCCATCAATTCATTTTCGTGCTGTTTCTTTTCTTCTTCAGAAAGTTCCCTTGTATTAAGCAATGCTAATTTATATGTTATATGTTGCACTAAATTTCTTAAATTATTTTTTGTTTCCATTGGCAAATTAGTTGTATCATTTTTTTGTACTGAATAATATGCTGATTGTTCTGATATATATGCCTCTTTTGAGCAAACCCTTATTTCAATTGGAACTTCCATTTCATTTGGAATAAGCTTTTCCTTTGCAAGGATATTATAACCTAATGGTGGCACCCACTTTGTATAAACTAATGGTGAATATATCATTTCTTCTGCGACAAAATCAACATAATCTCCATTTAGTAGCTTTGTTTTTAAAAATTCAATTATAGGATATATACTTTTTTCATCTTTTGTAATAAAAGATATTCCGACATAATCTCGAACTTCATCAAGTCCTTTTTTGTTAATTCGATGAGTTCTAATTGCAGAATCAACATTTTTCACTCTGCATCTAAATTTAAAAACATCTCTTTTTTTTGCTTCTTCTTCCATTAAATTTAAAAAATTCTTTATTTCTTCACTTTTATGCAATAAATTTAAAAATGCTTCTATTCTTTTTTCTTCATCTGTTTCAGCAACTACATTTAAATTCATCTTATTAGCCATAAAAATTTCTCCTTTTTTTATAAATTTGTTAAATTTTGAATCATATCAAGTTCATAAAGTTTTTTCTTTTCTAAATTTTGTACTATAAAATCAACAACTGGATAACTCCTTAATTCATCATCTTTCATTTTCTTTAATTCTTCTAATTCAATCCATTTAGTTTCTATGATTTCATCTTTATTATATTGTATAGAGTCATTAACTAAATCAGCTAAAATATGTATCATAATAATATTTTTACCATTTGTGATTATTGGGAAAACCTGTTTTAATTCAATATCACATCCTGTTTCTTCCTTGGTTTCTCTTTCTACACCTTCAAATATTGTTTCATTTTCTTCTAAATGTCCTGCTGGGAATGCCCATTTTCCATAGCAATTTTTCTTTGCCTCTTTTACCATTAAAATTTTATTGTTTTTTATAACAATTGCTCCAACAATAATTTTCACAACCAATCTCCTCCTTGCTTTTAAATTTTATCTTTCTGTTTCATCTTTTTTATCCTAGAATCCTTTTTTTGAAAATCTTGCTTCTCTATTAACTTCTATTGGAAAAAGCTCTTTATTTATTATCATACCTTGAACCCCAAATGAATTTAATCCAGCTACTTTTAATTTATTCTTTTGAAAATATAAAGGAACAATAACATCATTAATTAACATATCTTTAATCGTTAGCGACATTGGAGTGTATGTTTTAGGTATTTTACCTTTAATTTCTTCAGGCTCATATCCAATATTTAATAAATGTGCTAATCTTCTTCTTGCTGATTCCAAATAATCATCTTGTGAAATCAAAAAAGTTCGTTGCTCATTAATATTACTTGGCTTTAAAAATAAAACATCCTTCCAATCTATTACCCAAGATTCATGTATTTCTTTTCCTTTTGTAATTGCTCCCATATCAAAGCCTTTGCCAAGATAATCAACAAATACTTTATCATATAATTGCATATATACATTAAATGCCCCATCTGTTTTTATTTTTTCATGAGTTCCTTCTTCTGTATCTATACATACCACAACACCATTTGGATTTTTCTCTTTTACACGCCTTACATATTCTTCAACATCTGTTTTTCTTGCAAATCTCCCTTCAACTCCGTAAGGTTGGTTGCTCGCCTGTTTTGGCATCTGCTCTTAGAGAAAAAACTTCTGGAAGTTTATCTTCTATCTTTTTAAATTCTTCATAGCTATCTATGATAAATAAGTTTTTGGTTCTACTAATATCTGGTAATAATTTTTTTAATAATACTGTTCCTTGAGCTTTTCCATATTTAGCTATATCTTTTTCATCTGATTTTTTATTCATTTCATATAGCATATTAGTTCTCCTTATTCATTAATTTCTTTTGAAATTATAGCATAATGGCAATACTTTTGCAAAATTTTTCCAGTCATTACACTCTTTTGGCGTTGTTGTTTCTCGAAAAAAGTTTCGTGTGAGTTAACTTTTTTTATGTTTTTGGGTATAATTTTACAAAATAGACTTTTTTTAATAAAAAATATATTTTTAAGAAACTTTTGATTTTATAGGTGATTTTATGTACAATACTAATCAAACTAATATTGGAGAAATCTTAAGGAATTATAGGAAAATTAAACATTTGAGTTTAGAAGATGTTGGCAATAAAATTTATAAAAGTAAGGCAACTATCTCTAAATATGAAAAAGGTGAAATAATCCCAGATTTTATTACAACATTAGAATTATGCAATGTTCTTGGCATCAATTTGTCAGATATATTGCCATTAAATACTGAAAACACTATCTTCTCAAATCCTTTTAATACTGATACTTTATATTTGTATTATGTTACAGACAACAAGTTAATATCTTCAATAATAAAGATAAATAATAATGCTTTTGATGTTTTCCAAGCTCAATTTTATAATGGTGTAAAAACTGATATTGCAAGCTGTGCTTATTATTATGAAGGTTCACTTGAATTTTTAGATAATATAGCATATATTAATTTTAAAAATGTAAGTGCTCACAAATTAGGAATAGAAAGAGTGCAAATAATTATAAGTTTGCCTTTAAGCAATACTTCAGATTTTTTTAACTGTTTTGTTACTGGCTTAACCCCTAATTATCTTCCAATTATAAAAAAAGGGTTAATTTCAACATTTCCACTAGAAATTTCTAAAATCAATATTAAAAAATTAAAACTTTCTAGACCAGAAGTTCAAAAAATTTTAAATGACAATGCTTGGATATTAGATTCAAAATTATATGATGAATTTTATTATGATTCTGCACAAGAAATAATGTAGAGTTCAATTTTGAACTCTACTTTATTTTCTGTGGATTTAAACATTCTAATTCACTTAGTACAAATTTTCCATCTTTCATTATTAATACATCATCAAACCAAATTTCTCCTCCACCATATTCTGGTGTTTGTATATTTACAATATCCCAATGAATAGAGGATCTGTTTCCATTATCACTTTCCTGAAGAGCATTTCCAGGAGTCAGATGAAAGCTGCCACATACTTTTTCATCAAATAATACATCAGAATTTACTTTTGTTATATACGGATTTAACCCAATAGCAAATTCTCCAATATATCTTGCTCCTTCATCTATATCTAATATTTCATTTAAAGCAGTTGTATCATTAGCAGTTGCCTTTATAATTTTTCCGTTTTCAAATTCAAATCTAATATTATTAAAAATTTTTCCATTGTATTTTGTTTGTGTATTATATGTTATACATCCATTTATACTTGTTTTTACTGGGGCTGTTGCAACTTCACCATCTGGCAAATTATAATTGCCTATATATTTTTCTGCTTTTATTCCCTTTATGCTAAAAAGTAAATCTGTATTTTGTCCTATAATTCTAACTTTATCCGTTTTGTTCATTAACTCAACCAATCTATTCATTGAATTTGACATTTTTTCATAATCTAAATTACAAACATTAAAATAAAAATTCTCTGCTTGCTCTAAACTCATTTTATTCATTTCTGCGAAAAAACTATTCGGATATCTTAGTATGCACCATTTCTTTTTTACTCTTTCTTTCAAATGAACTGGTAACATATATTCTGTGTTATATAATTCCATCTTTGCCATAGGAACATTTTCAAACTCATTTTCTTTTCTTTTTGCACTAATTCCTACATAAGCATCCATTTCTTTCATTCTATTCAAATCATATAATGCATACATATTTATTTCTTCTTCTGTAGCATTCTTTAAAAATTCTTCTAAAATTTCATACTCTATTATATTGAAAAAAACATTAACTTTTAATTTATGTGCTTGACTAATTAGTTTCTTCGCTAATGGAATACCATCTGTTCCAAATAGTTCAATTAACAAATTTTCATTTTCTTTTATTTTTATAGAATATGTTAAAATTTGATTCGATAATTTCGTTAATCTTTCCATCGTATCCACCTTTTTCTTTATACTCTTTAAAATCATAATGTTTTTTAATATGTTTATATAATAATACCATAAACTTAATTATTCTGTCAAAATTATCCCACAGGATAATTTTGCAGGAACAGGCGTATATACATACTCCATGCAAGAGCCTAAAAGCGTGGCTTTTAGCGTTATTATAATTTTTATAATGTATATCAAAACGATATACTTAAATTTTATATATATTTTTAATTTTGTTATAACTTGTTTTACTCATTATTGCTTGTCCATTTAACCATTTTTTCACATTACTATAATCTACATTTATTAGTTTTGGTAATTCCAATTTAATATTACAATTTATATTTTCCCTTAATTTATTAAATAAGCTATTTATATTGTCTTTTGTTGCCACTATGTTAGTATAGATTTTTCTATACACCTTGAAGCATATGTAGCAAGTCTTACATTTTTATCCGTATTAAATGTATTTATGCCTTTTATTAGCCCAATAGTTCCTATTGAAATTAAATCCTCCATTTCTAAATTTGGTATATTATATTTTTTGCATATATGTGCTACTAACCTTAAGTTTCTTTCTATTAATATATTTCTTGCTTCCTCATCACCCTGCATATACTTTTCAAGATATTTTTTTTCCTCCTCTTGTGATAATGGTTCTGGAAATAAACTATTATTTGATATGTACCCTAAGATAAAAAATGCAGTTTTACAGAACTCTATAAAACTTGTTAAAAAAATGAACAAAAAAAAGCACCTCCATTTATCTATAACAATTATATGTTCTAAATAAATAATTGTGCCTGACCTATGTAGAGTTTGATTTTTTCTTGTTTTGGTAGTATAATATATTTACATTATATTATTATATGTGGGGGTTGATTATGGAAAAAGGTAAGACTCTTCGGGAAGTTTGTGAGCAGCTTGACAAAATTTTAAAACCATTATATGGTATAAATTTCACCATTAGATGTAAGGATGGAAGATATTCTTTTGAAATTCCAACTGCAAGTGGTCATGGTCATAAGTTCTTTTCCTTCCCAGAAGAGATTGAGCTCTTTAATAATCGTAAACAAAAATAACCACAAAAAGCACATAGATAATTTTCTATGTGCCTTTTATTAATTTCTCAATTTCGTTGTATATTCTGTCTTCAACATTTTTTATTGATACCTTTTCTGCATTTTCTCCCATTTGTTTTAGCTTTTCTTTATTCTCTAATATTTCGTTTATTGTATTATTTAGTTTATTGCTATTTAATTCTTTATCTAGTATAATTTTTGCTGAACCTGCATTTGCTAAAACTTTGGCATTATATTCTTGATGATTTTCAGTTGCAAACGGATATGGTATAAATATTGCAGGCTTGCCACATTTTGCAACCTCTGTTATTGTCATTGCTCCGCTTCTGCTAACTACTAAATCTGCTAAATTTAAGACCTCCTCCATATTATATATATATGGCACTATGCAGACATTATATGGTGTTTTAATACTGCTTCTAACTTCTTCATAATTTTTTTGTCCAACTGCCCATATTATTTGATATTCTTTGTTAAGTTTTTTGTTTATTATTTCAATTATACATCTATTAATTGATTCTGCACCTTGGCTTCCTCCAAATATCGTTACAATTGGAAATTCATTTTCTATTTTAAATTGCTTTTTTATTTCTCCTTTTTGCTTTTGAGTTAAATTTATTTTTCTTACCTTTGTAGGTGTTCCTGTAACTACTACATTTTTTGCTTTTGGTAGCCTTTTCTTTGTATCTTCAAAGCCTACTAAAACGGTATTAGTTTTCTTTGAAAGCAATTTTACTGCAATTCCTGGAAATGCATTACTTTCATGTATTACTGTTGGAATACCATACTTGAAGGCTCCTGAAAATACTGGACCACAAATATATCCACCTGTTCCAACTATTATATTAGGTTTTATATCTTTTACTATCTTTTTTGCAAGTTTATAGCTTTTTAAAGTTTTGTATGCATTTTTAAGATTGCTTAAACTAATTTGCCTTTTTATACCGTAGGCTTCTATTGTTTTTAATTTGTATCCTGCACGTGGTACTAAATCATTTTCTAGTCCTCTTGGTGTTCCAATAAATGTAATATCAGCACTAGGATAATGGTTTTTTATTTCATTTGCTATTGCTATTCCTGGATTAATGTGTCCGCCTGTACCAGCTGCTGCAATAATTACCTTCATATTTCCCTCCAATTAATTATTTACTATTCATTAGAAACAAAGTTGCATCTAAATTTTACTGCTTTGTCTTGATATATTAAGTAGTACACCGGACTGCTGCAAGTAGTATTATGAGCGAGGTTCCTCCATAACTAAAAAATGGAAGAGCAACTCCTGTTACTGGTATTGATGATGTTACAACTGCAATATTCATAATAGCTTGAAAACCTATAAGTGCTGTAATGCCACATGCTAGTAAACTTCCAAACATATCTGGTGCTTTCATTGATATTATTATTCCTCTCCAAATAAATATTGCAAATAACAAAATAACTAATACACAACCTACAAAACCTAGTTCTTCTGCTAAAACTGCAAATATATAATCATTATGTGGCTCTGATATATATAAATATTTTTGTCTACTGTTACCTAGCCCTACTCCAAAAAGTCCTCCTGAGCCTATTGCATATAATCCTTGTATTATTTGCCACCCTGTATCTAGTGGGTCTTTCCAAGGATCTATAAAAGCTCCTAATCTTTGAAGTCTATCTGCTCTTATATGAAAATATTTTGCAAGTACAAATAATCCTGTACCTCCTATTGCTGCTCCAAGGCTTCCAAATATAATAAAATGAGATATTTTACATCCTGCTACAATCATCATAACAGATATTGTTAAAACTATTACTATAGATGCACTTAAGTGTGATTGTACTCCTAAGAGTATTGCAACTGCAGGTAATGCAAAAAATATTAATGGTTTTAAAAAGCCTTTCCATAATTTTTTGAGTTCACTTCTATGTATTGTAAGGTATTCTGCAAAAAAGATTATTAATCCTAGTTTTGTTATTTCTGATGGCTGTATTCTACCAAAGATTGGAAACTTTATCCATCTTTTTGCTTCGTTTACCTCTACACCTATTCCAGGAATTAAAACTGCTGCTAGCCCAATTATTGAAAATATCCAAATTACTTTATAAAACTTTGATAATATTTTATAATCTATTTTTGATATAATTACCATAAGTATTATTCCAAGTACTGCTGCTATAGCTTGTTTGTAAACATATGTGTAACTACTTGATGTAGTTGATAGTGATAACGGTGAACTTGCAGAAAGTACCATTGTTATACCCATTCCAAGTAGTACTAATACCACCATAAATAAAATAAAATCAAATGGTTTGGTTTTATCCTTGTTTGTTTTATTTTTCATATTTACCTCTCTTATTTATACTATGTTTCTTTTGTTTATATAGAACAAAGGCCTATAATGCAAAGCATTAATGTAAAAATACAAAATATTGATACCACTTTATTTTCCTTCCACCCTGATAATTCAAAATGATGGTGTAAAGGCGCCATCTTGAATAGCCTTTTTCCTCCTGTTTTCTTGAAATATACTACTTGAAGCACAACCGATATTGTTTCTAGAACAGGGATAGCTGCAATTATTAAAAGTATCAAAGGCATTTGTAAATAAAGTGCCATTGCAGATATTACTCCTCCTAGTAGTAAAGAACCTGTATCTCCCATAAATACTTGTGCTGTATTTAAATTAAAAATTAAAAATCCTAAGCATGCTCCAACTATTATACTTCCAAATACTACTATCTCTTTTACATCTAATATAATCGCAATTACTGTTAAACATGTAGTAATAATTGCAGATACGCTTGTGCTTAGTCCATCTATTCCATCTGTTAAATTTACTGCATTTGTTGTAGCAAGCATAACAAAAATTGCAAAAGGTATATAAACTAGAACTGGCAATATTATTACTTGCTTTGTAAATGGTATAATTGTAGCAGTTCCTAGGTTTGCTCCTTTTAATAGATATAGTGTAAATAAAACTGATATTATAAGTAGTCCTAACATTTTACTTGATGGTTTTAATCCTTTAGTATTTTTTAATACTAGTTTTTTATAATCATCAATAAATCCTATTGCTCCAAATCCTATTGATATAAGTAGTAAAGGGAATAGTTTCTCTCCTACAATTGGGTCTGTTGTAGAATAATATATATATCCTCCTATTGTTCCAATAATTATTCCTAATGCTATAATTATTCCTCCCATTGTTGGAGTCCCTTTTTTTCCAAAATGGCTTTCTGGGCCATCTTTTCTTTCTATTTGACCTATTTTAAATTTTCTTAATATTGGTATTATAAATATTGCTAGAATTACTGTCGCCACAAATGATACAAACAGTATTCTTGTTTGGAAATACAAATTATATTACCTCCTTTATAATTTCTCTTTCGTCATAATGATGTTTTACACCATTTATTTCCTGATACGTCTCATGTCCTTTTCCAGCTAATACTATTATATCATTTTTATTTGCCATATTTATTGCATATTTTATTGCTTCTGTTCTATTTATAATTGTTATATATCTGCCTTTTGACATTTTTGCTCCGTTCTTCTATTTCTTTTACTATTTCTTCTGGTTTTTCTGTTCTTGGATTATCTGAAGTTATTATTGTAAAATCTGCAATACTTGTTGAAATTTGTCCCATAATTGGTCTTTTAGTCTTATCTCTATCTCCTCCACAGCCAAATACAGAAATAACTTTTCCTCTTGTATAGCTTTTTACTGCACTTAATATGCTTTGCAGGCTCTTTGGAGAATGTGCATAATCAATCATTATTGTTAGTCCTTTTTTATTGTCTACTAATTCACTTCTACCTGGAACTCTTACACTTAATAGTGCCTCTTTTATTTTTTCTACATTTGCACCAAGTTTTGTTGCAACACTTATTGCTGCTAATGAATTATACACACTAAATCTACCTGGTATCCCTGTTTTTACCCTTTCATTTTTGCCATTTATCTTTACTTTAAAGTCTACACTTGAATTGGTTATTGTTATATCCTTTGCAATTAAATCTGCTTCATTATCTATTCCGTATGATTTTATGTCTTTTTCTGGTAAGAGTTTTTTTATCTTTGATACTCTATAATCATCTGCATTTATATAGCTTGTTTTACTCATTTCCATTAATTTTAGTTTTGAATTGAAGTAATCCTCCATATCTGGATGTTCTTTTTCACTTATATGGTCTTCTGAAAAGTTGGTAAATACACCTATATCAAAGTCACAACCATCTACTCTATGTAGTTTTAAAGCTTGTGATGATACCTCCATAACTGCGCATTCTACTTTTTCTTCTACCATTTGTTTGAATAGTTTTTGAAGTTCTAAACTATCTGGTGTTGTACGTGAGCTCTCTCCTAAATTTTTTCCACCTATGTAATTGGCAATAGTACCTATTAAACCAACTTTTTTACCTTGTGCTTCTAGAATGGCTTTTATCATAAAGGAGGTGGTTGTTTTTCCTTTAGTTCCTGTTATTCCTATTAATTTTAGTTCCTTTGAAGGATTTTTATAAAAATTACAAGCCATTTTTGCAGCTGCAATTCTTGTGTCTGGTGCCATGATAATTGTTGTATCATCGGTTATATCTTCTTTATTTATTTTTGTTCCTTCTTGAATCATTATTGCTGTTGCACCATTTTCTACTGCTTGTTTAATGTATTTATGTCCATCTGTTTCAAATCCCTTTATTGCAACAAACATTCCATCCTTGCTTATTTTCCTTGAATCACTTTCTATTGATTTAATTTCTATATCTAAATCTCCTTTTGCTTTTAGTCCTTCTATTCCTGTAATAACAGATTTTAAATCCATACTTTACTCCTCCTCTAAATCCATAAAGTAATTTTGCATTTTCTTTTATTGTTCTTTATGCACTTTTATACATAATCATTTTATTTTACCATTATCTATTATAATATTTTTTTTCAAATTTGTATAGTTTTTTGAGAAAATTTGTATATTTTTTAATTAATTATATATGTTAAAATAAATAAATAGAACCTATTAATAGGTCCTATTTATTTATTTCTTCCTTATAATACTTTGTTATTAGTTCATCTAGTTCAACACTTAATTTATATATTACTTCGTAATCTTCTCCATTTATTATACTATCATTTAATTCTTCTCTCAGTTTAAGGATTTGTTTGTTAATCATTTTATATACACTCTCCTTTTTTCTATTTTTCATCTTCTGTTTAGTTAATATGTAATTTTTCTTCTGTGTTTTTTATATTCTGAGTTTTTTGTTATCATTTTTCTATTTGTATACAAAAGCTGTGTTTTTTCTATATAATAAAATACCATATTTTTACAGAAACGTCAATATTAAAACATTAAAAAATGCGTTTTTTACTAACTTTCGTATGTGTTTTTTCTCTGTTTTTCAATATTTCTTTTCATTTTTTGTTTTTTTGTTTTGCATTATGCCAGTTTTTCTAATTTTACGACATTTTTCTAATTTTATAACCCCTTACTTGTTTTTTAAACAATATATTGAATTTATAAAATTCCGGTTTTTAAGGTTTAGTTTGATGCTGGTTGATTCTCTGTACAATAAAAAACTTCACTTATATGTGAAGTTTTTATTTTACACAATTCCGTATTTCTTTTTAAATTTATCTGCTCTTCCACCTGTTGTATCTCTTTTCAAGTTTCCTGTCCAAAAAGCATGGCAATTAGAGCATATATCTACTTTTAAATCTTTTTTTG